>JBOIDH010000021.1:0-12465 GCA_050740495.1 Gammaproteobacteria bacterium
CGGGCTGCCTTTCGCAGATGGTCGATCTGTATTCTCGCTATAACTGCGCGGTGCTCGCCGTCGAACCCGTAGCGCAAGAGGAGGCCAGCAGATACGGCATTGTGGTCTCTCAAGCCATCGAACCACGGGTTGGCAAGGTGCAAAGCATCGTCGAGAAACCCCGGCCCGAGGATGCCCCATCGAACCTCGCGGTGGTCGGCCGTTACATTCTTACGCCCGACATCATGGCGGTTCTCGAACACACGGCGGAGGACGCTCGAGGCGAGATTCAACTCACCGACGCCATCGCGAAGCTTCTCGCCAAGAAAACCGTCCTGTCGCTGGAGTTCGAAGGGAAACGCTACGATTGCGGGTCGAAACTCGGTTTTCTGCAAGCAACGGTGCAATATGCGCTAAAACACCCGGAGGTGAGGTCGGATTTCAGGAAATACCTGGACTCGCTGTACGGCCCGATGCGGGCTCCCGAACGTGTCTCGGAAGCGATTGCGATGGCACATAATCCAATCAAAAAATTGCGCGACGGAGGTTAATGCAATAGAATTCGCGGCGCTGAAAACGGCCGCGGCCGCGCGCGGGCCGCTTATAGCAACTCTCCTTGCCTCACCGGGAAGCGCCGACAGCGTCAGCCGGAAGGCGATAACCCATGAGGAGCGACCAATGCGACACTACGAGATTGTATTTCTTGTCCACCCCGATCAGAGTGAGCAAGTCCCCGCCATGATTAACCGCTACCGTTCGATGATCGAAACGCGGGGCGGGGCTATCCACCGGCTCGAGGATTGGGGCCGCAGGCAATTGACTTACCTCATCGAAAAGGTCCACAAGGCGCATTACGTATTGATGAATGTGGAGTGCGACGGGGAGACCTTAAGCGAGCTGAACAACGCTTTCCGATTCAATGACGCGGTTATCCGCAATCTGGTAATGCGCCGGGATGAAGCGGTGACCGAGCCTTCGCTGTTGGCAAGACGCGCCGATGACGAAGAGCCGAACGAGGTCCCAAGATCCGCGCCGGAACCGAGCGCGGTTGAAAGTCCGGATCCCGCGGATGCGCCTGCCGGGGAGGAAATAGCAGATGTTGGCCAAGTGAGGTGAAAGTATGTCACGATTTTTTCGTCGTAAGCGGTTTTGCCGGTTCACGGCCGAAGGCGTTAAGGAAATCGATTACAAGGATCTAAACACGCTCAAGGGTTACCTAACAGAGACCGGCAAGATTATGCCTAGCCGCATCTCGGGTACGAAGGCGCGTTATCAACGCCAACTGGCAACGGCCATCAAGCGGGCGAGGTTCCTCGCGCTGCTTCCCTATTGTGACTCTCATTAAAAGTGCCACGACCGGCCGCCGCGTGCTCGGTCCGGTGTGATGGCGTGAAGATCCTCGCCGAATATGTAATGCGCGGGCGCTTGCAGGCCGCCGGGGTCGCGGGTCTATGCGGTGTTTTGAGCTGGCTCATGCCCCCGGTATCCTACCTGAGCGGTGCCGCCGTCGGTCTGGTCGCGCTCCGGCACGGCGCGCGCGAGGGAACGTTTGTCATTGCCGGCGCCGCTTGTCTCAGCGGCGCGGTGGCGTTCGGCGGTTTTCGCAACCTCCTGCCGGTGGCCTCGCTCCTCGTGGCGCTGTGGCTGCCGGTATGGCTCGCGGCCCTGGTGTTGCGCGTCTCGCGCGAGCAGGGCGTGATGCTTTCAGCGGTCGGCGTGATGGCAGGGCTTTTCGTTGTTGCGATGCGCGTTACGCTGAGCGACGTTGATGCCTGGTGGGAGGAGATATTGAAGCGCGTGTTTCGGCAGGCCGATTCCGATCGCGATGTTCTCGTCCCGGAGGAAATGCTCGTGGAGCTTGCCGCGGTGATGAATCCGCTTATCGCCGCAGCCATAGAATTCAGCATCGTCGTTACACTGCTCCTGGCACGCTGGTGGCAGGCGGCGCTTTATAACCCGGGAGGCTTCCGCGCGGAGTTCGAGGTACTGCGCTTGCCCGGGGCGCTGGCGTTTCCGACTGTGGCGATGCTCATCTACTTGGTATTCGAAATCATGGGCCGGGCGCGTCCCTATGGCATGGTCGTGGATCTGGCGGTCGTGGCCTGTGTGCTTTATTGCTTTCAGGGGCTCGCGGTCGTACACCACCAGCATCGGGCCCGGGAATATTCCAAGGCTTGGCTCGTGATTCTCTATGTGGTGTTGTTTATCACCCCGCACTACACGGTGTTCGGTCTCGCCGCTTGCGGCCTGCTGGACCGGGCGGTCAATTTCAGAGGCCTGCCGCCGCCAAGTGAGAGACATATCACACGCTAGGCGAGCATGGTATTGTGTGGTATCTGGGCGCATCCGGCGATTAAAACGCCTTTAGCGAAAATAACGAGGTGAGGTAATGGACGTCATTCTAATCGAGAGAGTGCACCGGCTCGGTGATCTCGGTGAACGCGTGAAGGTGAAACCGGGGTATGCGCGGAACTATCTAATTCCAAGCAGGAAAGCAATGCCGGCAACGGCCGCCAGCATAGCCAAGTTTGAAGCCGCCCGCGGCGAGTTGATTAAGTCCCAGGAGCTGGCGCTGGCGGAGGCGCGGTCGCTGGCTAAGGCGCTCGAAAACTTGTCCGTAACCATTCGGGCCCGCGCCGGATCCGAGGGGAAGCTGTTTGGGTCGGTCGGTACGCTGGACATCGCGACCGCGGTGACGGAAGCGGGGGTGGCAATGGAAAAGAAACATATCAGGTTACCGCAAGGGCCTCTGCGCGAAATCGGCACGCACGAAATACGAGTGCATCTGCACCCGGATGTGGATGTGGCCATCAAAGTCGTCATAGCGGCGGAGGACGAAGGAACCTCCTAAGCGCTTAAAGGCGGATGAGCGCATGTCAGAGTTTGTGAAGAAATCGTAGCGAGCGCAGTAGATCCTTACGCAACCAGTTATACAGACCGACTTCGACGAATCTGATAGTCCCTTAGGTTAGAGCCTGCCCCCGCGAAAGCCGGGGATGCGGGGAATCAAATCAAACATATGCGTCGATTATTCCGATCCCCTCACCCCAACCCTCTCCCGGCGGGAGAGGGAGAAAAGATGCCTGTTGCGGAAGGACAGGGAGCGCGGACCGGCTAGCGTGGAGTATCGCGTTTCCAATCCCCGGGGCGCCGTTCGAGAAGGTCCTAAGGTACCGCCGCACTCCGTCGAGGCCGAACAGTCCGTATTGGGCGGTTTGTTGCTCGACAACGAAGGCTGGAGCCAGGTTGTCGAGCGCCTCACCGAGCATGACTTCTATCGTCTAGAGCACCGGCTGATCTTCCGCGCGATCGAGCGGCTTGCGGCGGAGAGCAAGCCTTACGATGTGATCACGCTGTCCGAATGGCTCGCGAGCGCGGCGGAGCTCGAAAAGGCCGGTGGACTCGCCTATCTTGTCGCGCTGGTCGAGAATACGCCCAGCGCCGCCAACATCGCCGCCTATGCGGATATTGTCCGGGAACGCGCGGTGCTGCGGCAACTCATCCATGCCGGCGCGGAGATCGCTAACGGCGCCTTCAATACCGAAGGGCGCAGCTCCGATGAGTTACTCGATGCCGCGGAACGCGTGGTCTTCGAGATTGCGGACCACCAGCAGCGCGGCCGCCGCGGCTACGTGAAGGTTCAGGAGCTACTGGCCCATGCCCTGGACCGCATCGACACGCTGTTTCGCAAGGGCAGCGCGGTCACGGGTATTGCCACCGGCTTTGCAGATTTCGATGAGCTTACGGCAGGGCTCCAGCCCTCGGATTTAGTCATCATCGCCGGGCGGCCGTCGATGGGCAAGACCGCTTTTGCCATCAACATCGCGGAACACGCGGCGATCAAGGATGACCTGCCGGTCGCGATTTTTTCCATGGAAATGTCGGGCGAGCAACTGGCGATGCGCATGATCGCCTCGCTTGGGCGCATCGACCAGAGAAAGGTGCGGACCGGGAAGCTGAGCGATGATGATTGGCCCCGCGTCACCTCGACGGTGGCGATCTTGGACAAAGCCAAGATGTTTATCGACGACACGCCGGCCTTGGCGCCGGGCGAGCTATGCGGCAAGTGCCGGCGCATTGCCCGCGAGCATGGGCTCGGCCTCGTGATCGTCGATTATCTACAGCTCATGCAGGTCCCGGGAAACAAAGAAAACCGGGCGACCGAGATCTCGGAAATATCGCGTACGCTCAAGGCCCTCGCAAAAGAGCTGCATGTTCCGGTGGTGGCTTTATCGCAGTTGAATCGCGGCCTGGAGCAGCGGCCGGAAAAGCGCCCGCGCATGGCGGATCTGCGCGAATCCGGCGCCATCGAACAAGACGCCGATCTCATCGTGTTCATTTACCGCGATGAGGTCTACGACGAAAACAGCGCCGACAAGGGGATCGCCGAGATCATCGTGGCGAAACAACGCAACGGTCCCATCGGCACGGTGCGTATGACCTTCTTGGGGCAATTCACGCGCTTTGAGAGCTTTACCGCCGAGAGCTACGGGCGGCCGGCGAGGGATTATGGATGAGCCGTCCCGCGCGCGTCGACTACGATCTAGAGGCTGCCAAGGCTAACCTCGAGCGCGTGCGCGTCCTGGCGCCGCGGCAGAAGATTATGGCCATCATCAAGGCCGATGCCTACGGACACGGCCTCGATCGCATGGCGGGGGCGTTTTCCGCGGCGGACGCATTCGGAGTGGCCTGTCTCGACGAGGCGCAAGGCTTGCGCGAGCGCGGCGTGACACATCCCATCGTCCTGCTCCAAGGCCCGTTCTCGCTGGGGGAGTTGCGGGAAATGCAGCGCTTGGCATTGGATATCGTCATTCACCATGACGAACAGATTTCGATGTTACGGGATCTGCCGGAAGAGCATCGCCTCGGCGTTTGGCTCAAGGTGGACTCGGGCATGCACCGCTTGGGGTTCGCGCCGCAACGCGTACGCGGCGCGTGGGAAGAGCTACAGCGGTGCGGCGCCGTCGCCCCGCCCGTACGCTTGATGACCCATCTCGCGTGCGCCCATGAGCGAGGCCATCTCTCGGTGCTTGTACAACTTGCGTGCTTCGCCCAAGCCACCACGGATATCCGCACTGAGCGCTGTATAGCCAATTCCGCGGCACTGCTCGCCTGGCCGGCGGCCTACGCCGATTGGGTCCGGCCGGGGATCATGCTCTACGGGGTTTCGCCGTTCGCCGATAGCAGCGGCGCCGCGGAAGGTCTACGGCCGGTCATGTCCGTGAGCTCACGACTCATTGCGGTCAAGACCGTGCGGGCGGGGGAGGGGGTCGGGTATGGCGGTGACTGGCGTTGCCCGGAGGACATGCCGATCGGCATCGTCGCCCTGGGCTACGGAGACGGTTATCCTCGGCACGCCCGCCCCGGAACCCCCGTGCTCGTGAACGGAAAAAGAGCCGCCTTGATCGGCAAAGCCTCGATGGACATGCTGAGCGTGGATTTACGCCCCGTTCCGGCCGCGCGCGCTGGGGATCCGGTGCTGCTCTGGGGCGCGGGATTGCCCGTGGAGGAAGTCGCGCGTTGGGCCGACACCATTCCTTACGAGCTCTTGTGCGGCGTGCGCGGCCGGGCGCGGTTTCTCGAGCCCAATGCGGGCTAAATTCGCCTATCAATGCCAGGGCTGCGGCGCGCTCGCGCCCAAGTGGTCGGGTCAGTGCGGCGATTGCGGCGCCTGGAATACGTTGGTTGAAATAGCCTATTCAGAGCGGCCGGGTGCGGCGGAAAACCGCCCCGGAGCCCTCAGTGCGGAGCCTTCCGGCGCCTGCATGCTCGAGGCGATTTCTTCCGCCGAGGAAGCCGGGATCCCGAGCGGTGTGGGGGAGGTGGACCGGGTCTTGGGCGGGGGCATCGTGGCTGGCGCGGTGGTACTGATCGGAGGCGATCCGGGCATCGGGAAATCCACCTTGCTGCTGCAGATGCTGGCCGCGGCGACGGGCGCGGGCAAGTGTTCCGGCCTGTATGTGAGCGGTGAGGAGTCGGCCCAGCAAGTCGCTCTGCGGAGCCGCCGGCTTGGGATCGATGGCGCGCGTATCAAGCTCTTAACCGAAACCCGCCTGGAGTCGATCCTCGCCGTGGCCGCGCAAGAAGCGCCGAGGGTCATGATCATCGATTCGATTCAGACCGTTTTTACCGAGGCCTTGGGCTCGGCGCCGGGAAGCGTCGGTCAAGTGCGGGAAAGCGCGGCGCAGCTCATCCGGTTTGCGAAGAATTCCGGCGCCTCCGTGTTCCTGGTCGGGCACGTGACCAAGGAAGGCATGATCGCCGGACCGCGCGTGCTCGAGCACATGGTCGATACGGTGCTCTATTTCGAGGGCGATGACAGCAGCCGCTTCAGGATCTTGCGCTCGACCAAGAATCGCTATGGGCCGGTCCAGGAGCTCGGTATTTTCGCCATGACCGAGGGCGGTTTGCGGCCCGTGACCAATCCTTCGGCGATCTTTCTGCAACGGCATGCCCAAGGCGCCGCCGGGAGCGTGGTGATGGTATGCCGCCAGGGGAGCCGTCCGCTATTGATCGAGGTGCAGGCCCTGGTCGATCAGTCCTTCCTTGCGAATCCGCGCCGGGTCGCGGTCGGTTTAGATCCCAACCGCCTCGCCATGTTGCTCGCCGTCTTGCACCGTCACGGCGGGATCGTGACCCATGACCAGGATGTTTTCGTCAATGTGGTCGGCGGCATACGCGTCACCGAGACGGGCGCCGATCTGGCGGTCGTCCTGGCCGTGGTGTCAAGCTTGCGGGGCCGTCCGCTCCCGGCGGATATGGTGGTCTTCGGCGAGGTGGGCTTGTCAGGGGAGCTGCGTCCGGTTCCGAACGGTAGCGAACGGCTACGCGAAGCGGCGAAACACGGTTTCCGGCGCGCGCTGGTTCCGAAGGCCAACGCCCCGCGGGGCGAAATGGCCGGCCTCGAGATCACCGCGCCCGAGCGCTTGGAGGCGGCCCTGGCGTCGATTTAAGCGTTTCAAAACCGCGTTGGAATTCCTACCCTTATTACTGGGTAACATCTGGCAATTGATAGCCTTCTTTGGCCAAATACATGACTACGCTGGTGTGTCCGTCGTCATGTTGCTCATAATGGTAAGTAATGTTCGGGAGTGCCTTGCCTACATGCATAGGAAACCGGAGAGCGAATTCGTCCGCCGCCGCATCCTTATAATTTACTTCAACCCGGCACAAAGTTGAGCGGCACTCCACATCAGATAAATCCACCTGCAGCGGTTCTACGTCCTCAAAAAACTGTTTGACTAAATTGTTGGTCTCGGCCGACCATTGTCTATCAGTGGGCTCTGCCGAAAAGACGTTGTTTATGATCTGCATGCGCTCGTAGTCCTTATCAGCCTGCTCGTGGCCGGCCGCAATCGGGCCTTCCTCGGTACGCTGTGACGCGTCGAGGGAGTCATCATTGGCACTATTCAAGCTCCTGTGATCTCCGTTTGCATCAGAATCGCCGCCAATTCGTTCGCGCAGTGCGGCAGTCTCTTTCTTGAGCCTAGAAAACTCCTCTTGTATTTTGCTCAATCCGCCAGTTATCTTTTTCAAGGAAGCGAGTTCTGCTTTGAAAAGAGCGAATTCGTTTCTCAAGTCAGCGATATCGCGAAAATCCCCACCTTCATGATCACCATTGGCTTGATAGCTACGGTTAGGCCTCTCCACCGATGGCGATGTATTTTTGGGATACAAGGCCCTATCGTTGAGCACGTAAAGACCTAGGATCAACGCAGTCAAACCACACGTGATGATCAGAAGGCGGGATGTCCTCATGGCAATATACTCTTTGTAGTAGATTCTAATAACTGTTTAAAGTAAGGAGCCTCTCATCCCTAGAGGCTCCTCACAAAGAGTTATTACGGTTCATATACATGTATGGTCTGCAAAGTGGCACCTGCAGGTACTAAGCAGTACAGCGAAGCGCTGCCCCAAAAGTCGTCCGCGGCTAAAGGCGGTATAGAAAACCAGTTCTGGGGCCCATTGCCACCTTGAGATACCCCAACACCATTGACATTAAAGTGGTATAGAGTACAGTACATTGTCCCTGCCCCTATCCAACGTATCCATGTGGTTCCAAAACCGCCTAAACTGCTAACCGCATCTTTATCAATGGGACACGAAACGTAGCGGGCACTCGCGCTGATATTTCTTATGCCATTATACTGATGGTTGAATTGTCCAGTATCAGCGGCATAATAATTATCGCAGCCTGTACCGTTAAAAGCGGTGTAGTTATCGGCATCGGCAAATGCATTGCCCGACATGGCCAGGAACCCGAGGGTCGCCAGTGTGGTGAGAGTAGTGCTTTTCATGTGTAATCTCCGTTGCAAAATGTTGATAAACTAAACTCGGTCTCATTGAGACCGCTGCTAGTATTAAGAATCTGGCGAGGAATCAATAGGAAATTTCTCACAAAAAAATTGAGAAATATTCACATCCTTGGCTCAGACAAAAGTGGAGATCTTTTTTGCCAGAAGATGTTGTTACTGTAGTTCCCGGTTTATGAGTTGAGAATTCTTCAGAATCACGCTGCTTTTTTAAATTTCTCCTCAGTTGGGTCTGAAGCCTTAGTGCGAGAAATAGGAGGGCGGCACGCTTCAATTAAGCGTCGTCGGAACTTGCCCAACTGTGTTTTCCAGCCTGTACCATGACCAGTTGAGCGAGGGCAACTCTGAACGGGCAACGCTTTGGTGGCTATCAACTTCCAAAGCGTTTGGACGACGCACAAGAAGACTGGCCAGCGACGCACCCCTTCCACTGGGAGTTAAGATTTAAGCCGCGCGCCGTTATTTCGCGTCAGTCAATCGGTTCTCCGCGGGCGGCGTCACGCGCGCCGTCTTGACCGCATGATCGGTGGTTTGCATGATCTCGATCGTGTAGCCCCCGATCCGCAAGGCCGTCCCCGCTTCAGGGATGCTTTCCAAGGCCTCTAGAATCAAGCCGTTGAGCGTTTTCGGTCCGCTAGTCGGCAAGCGCCAGCGCAGCTTGCGGTTGAGCTCGCGGACATTGGCCCCGCCCTCGATGAGATAGCCGCCCGCCACATCGGCCAATACTCCGCGTCCTAACTGTTGCGGATCGGTGGTAAATTTCCCGACGATCTCTTCCAGAATATCCTCGAGCGTCAGCAGACCCTGGACATCACCGTACTCATCGACGATGACCCCGAGCCGTTGGCGCTGGCGCTGGAAATTCGCAAGCTGCGTATGGAGCGGTGTGCCGAACGGGACGTAGTACGCCGGCAGCAGGAGCTTCTCCAGGACCTCCTTATCGGCGCTCTGGCCGGGGCCGATGATGCGCGGAATGTGGCGCGCGTGGACTAACCCCAGCACGTTGTCGATGGTTCCACGGTAGACCGGCGTGCGCGTGTGCCGGCAGTTCCTGAGATGCTCGGTCACGATCGTGGCTTCCTCCTCCAAGTCAATCGCCACGATCTCGTTGCGCGGCACCATGACATCCTGCACCGAGACGTTCTCGAGATCGAGGATCCCGACCAACATCTGTTGATGGCCTTTCGGGATCAAGGCGCCCGCTTCCTTAACGACGGTGCGCAGTTCCTCCCGGCTCAGCGGCATGGCCGTGCTGTCGTCGAGCTGGACTCCCAGGAGCCGCAACAGCCCGTTGGCGAACAGGTTCACGATCCAGACGACCGGGTACAACAGCCGCAGGAGCGGTGCCAGGATCGTACTGGCGGGGAAGGCCACCTTTTCCGGGTACAAGACCGCGAGGGTCTTCGGGGCGACCTCGGAGAAAATGAGCATAACCAGGGTCAGGAGGGCCGCGGCGAGCGCGATCCCCGCTCGCCCCATGAGGCTGAGCGCGATGACCGTCGCCAGGGATGAGGCGAGGTTATTGACGAAATTATTACCGAGCAGGATCAGCCCGATCAAGCGGTCGGGCCGCTCCAGAAGCGCGCTAACGCGCACGGCGCCACGGTGGTGTTGGTCCGCGAGGTGCCGTAACCGATAGCGGTTGAGGGTCATCAACGCGGTCTCGGACCCCGAGAAAAAGGCCGACAATAAAATGAGAACGATCAGACCGGCGAACAACGCGCCGATCGGGACATCAGGCAACGAAAGAGCGCCTCGCGATTTCCATCCTTCTATTCTTTATTCAAGCGCCGAGAGCGTGTCAAGTGAAGCAGTGATCTTGGATAGCCCCGCTTTCTTTATCCGGCCGGTTGCTGTCAAATAGGTCGCCTGACAACGCCGACGGGGGAAACAAAGCACCATGACGGAGGTTGCCGCTCCATGAGGATCGATCTAGGCGCTCAAATTGACAAAATGGTGAGGCCGGGCGGGGCGGCCGCCCGGTATGGGCCGGCGAGCGAGCTTCGACCGCCAATCACGGCGCCGGAACGGATTACGCTGCCCGATGCGGAGCTGATGCTGTGGCCCGAATTGTTTACCGCCTCCGAGAGTACGGGCTATTTTCAATGCTTATCGGATGGCGTGGACTGGCGGCAGGATCCCATCACGCTCTTCGGCCGCACGCTTAACTCACCACGCCTGACGGCCTGGTACGGCGAGGCGGGCGTGACCTATGCTTACTCGGGCCTACGCTTGGTCGCGGGGGGCTGGTTGCCGGCGCTCTTAGGCATTCGGGAGCGGGTAGGGCAGGCGGCGGGGACGAGCTTCAATAGCGTGTTGCTGAACCTCTATCGCAATGAGTCGGATTCCATGGGCTGGCATAGCGACGACGAGCCGAGTCTAGGCGCCAACCCGGTCATCGGCTCGGTGAGCTTCGGCGCCACCCGGACCTTCCAGCTACAGCACAAGCGCCGCAAGACCTCCCGATCGGCGATCGATCTGACCGGCGGCAGCTTCCTCCTCATGTCCGGGCCGACGCAACACCACTGGCGCCACCGCGTGCCCAAATCGAACGTGCCTTGTGGCCCGAGGATTAATCTCACGTTCAGAACAATCAAGTAACATACGGCCGCGAGCCATCACTACGGCCGAAACCATGTATCCGCAGCGCGAATCCCCGTTCGTCTTCCCGTGTTCGTTCCCGATCAAGGCCATGGGGCGTGCGGCGGGGGACTTCGATGTGCTGGTCGCCGAAATCGTGCGCAAGCACGTGCGCGATCTCAGCGAAACGGCGGTGACGACGCGCCGTAGCCGCGGCGGTCGCTATCTGGCCGTGACCGTAACGGTCGAGGCCGAGAGCCAGGCCCAGCTCGATGCCATCTACCGCAAGTTGAGCAGTCACAGGCGCGTGGTCCTGGTGCTGTAATCGCGAGCGATGCAGCGGCGCGTCCGGGATCTCGGCTTAACCGAATACACCGCCGCATGGGAGGCGATGCGCCGATTCACGGACCGGCGCACCGAGGCGACGCCCGATGAGATCTGGCTGCTCGAACATCCGCCGGTGTTCACGCTCGGATTAGGCGGTAAACAGGAGCATCTTCTGGATCCGGGCGCAATCCCAGTCGTCCGTTGCGATCGCGGCGGCCAGGTGACCTACCATGGGCCGGGGCAATTAGTCGTTTATGTGCTTGCCGATTTGCGGCGCATGGGTTGGGGAGTCAAGCGCTTCGTCAACGCGCTGGAGCAAGCGGTGATCGACCTGTGCGGGACTTGGCGGATCCTCGCGCGCAGGCGTTCCGGTGCGCCGGGAGTCTATATCGACGGCGCGAAGGTGGCGGCGGTGGGTTTGCGGGTGCGGCGGGGTTGTACATTCCACGGGCTCGCGCTCAACATGAACATGGACCTCGGCCCGTTTCTGAAAATTAACCCCTGCGGTTACGCGGGGCTGCGGGTGACCCAGCTTTACGACCAGGGCGTCGCGGAAACCATGAGCGTGGTCAAGGAACTGCTGGTTGCCAGCCTTCTCGACAATCTCGGTTATGATATTGGCGCGTTCACTGGGACGCGAGGACCGTTAATCGATGTCACTCGACGAGATCCACCCAGCACTCACCGGCCGGCGTAAGATCGCGCCTGCTACAAGCCCGCCCTTGGCTCGCAAGCCGCTGTGGATCCGCGCCCGGTTCCCGGTGGCGCCCTCGGTGTTGCGGTTGAAGGAGTTGCTCAGGGAGCGGCGCCTCCACACGGTGTGCGAAGAAGCCGCCTGCCCGAATCTCGGCGAGTGTTTCGCGCATGGAACCGCGACCTTCATGATCCTCGGGGACATCTGTACCCGGCGCTGTCCGTTTTGCGATGTCGCCCACGGGCGGCCGGGCGCGGTCGATCCGCTCGAACCGCAACGCCTGGCGGAGGCGGTGGCGGTTATGGGGCTTTCCTATGTGGTCATCACCTCGGTCGATCGCGACGATCTGGACGATCGCGGCGCCGGCCATTTCGCCGCCTGCATCGCGGCGCTGCGCCAACGGCTTCCCGGGATCGCCATTGAAATCTTGGTGCCCGATTTCCGCAGGCGCGTGGATCTGGCATTGGAACGGCTCGGTGCGGCGCTCCCCGATGTCTTCAACCATAATCTTGAGACGGTTCCGCGCTTGTACCGCAAGGTCCGCCCCGGCGCCGACTATGCGGGCTCGCTGCA
>JBOIDH010000022.1:0-12425 GCA_050740495.1 Gammaproteobacteria bacterium
TAGTCATTACCAATGCCCACGTGGTTGCTAATGCCGAGCAAATCACGGTCAAGCTGCGCGATGGACGTAAGATCGAGGCCAAGCGCCTCGGCAGCGATACGGAGACCGACGTGGCCGTGATCCAGATCCCGTCCGAGCGGTTGACGGCGCTGCCCATGGCGGATTCGGATGAATTAAAGGTTGGCGACTTCGTGGTCGCGATCGGTAACCCTTTTGGCCTCGGGCAGACAGTAACCTCTGGGATCGTAAGCGCCCTGGGGCGCAGCGGGCTCGGTATCGAAGGATACGAGGATTTTATCCAGACGGATGCCTCGATCAACCCGGGTAACTCGGGCGGCGCGTTGGTCGACCTCGATGGCCGTTTAACGGGGATTAATACGGCGATATTCTCCGGTAGCGGCGGAAGTATCGGCATCGGGTTCGCGATCCCAATCAATATGGCGCGGCAAGTGATGGAGCAACTGGTGGATCACGGCGAGATCCGTCGCGGGCAATTGGGTGTCCAGCTCCAAGATCTGGATATTTCACTGGCCGAGGCGTTCGGTCTGGAAGATCAGCAAGGCGCGGTGATCGTGAGCGTATTGGAAGATTCTCCCGCAGCGAAGGCCGGTTTGAAAGCAGGTGATATCGTGGCGGCCGTGAACGATAGGAATGTCATTAATGCGAGTAGCGTACGCAATAAAGTCGGGCTGCTCCGCGTGGGTGAAAAGGTGCGGCTCGATGTGCTACGCAAGGGCCTGTTCGGACGCAACGAGCGGGTTGAAATTATTGCGACGGTCACAAGCCAGAGCAAGACCCTCACGAGTGGCGCCGCGCTTGAGAACCCGCGTTTAGACGGCGCTAAGGTCGGCGAGATCCCAAATGAAGCGTCCGCCTACGGTGAGGTGGAGGGCGTCATGGTGTTCGAGGTAAAACGGGGGAGCCGGGCGTGGCTCAGCGGTATCCGCGGAGGGGATATCATCTTATCCGTTAACCGCATCGCGGTGTCGAATGTCAACGAGTTCCACCAACTTGCGAATAAGCATAGAGGCGCGCTCCTGCTACACATCCTGCGTGGGGATAATGCGGCGTTTGTCGTCGTGCGATAGTGAGTGCCCGGCTTAGTTCAACGCGCTGTCCCGATGTCCCTGCTGTGGCCAACGGAATGCCAACGGAATACTTCGTGTATTACACGGTAAAACTTAAAGAGGTAGGATCATGAACACGGTGTTCTTTGATTCCACAGTCAACGATGACGCGAGGCGCTGGAATCTCTACAATGGAGACATATTCGTTTTCTCGCCTTGTGAAGCTTCGATCGCACTATGCAAGTTCGCCCACGACATGGTTCAGGAGGCATTCGGCGCATTGAACCCGGAGGAAGCGCAGCACAGTCTACCGGTTGAAGAGTATGCGACTATCCTTGCCAAGCTTAAACCGGCATTCATCAACCACTCGCGATCGAAACAATTCATTCAAAAGCTCTTAGGCGAGATGAAGTGTGACTTGAATAAAGTGCACTTCGACGTGCCCAGGATGAGGACCTCACCCAGTGGAGACTATCTCACCACCGGCATCGCCTATGCTTGGCACCCTCATCGTGACACTTGGTACTCCGCGCCTCAATGCCAGTTGAACTGGTGGATTCCAATCTACGATATTGAGTCGGAGAACGCCATGGCGTTTCATCCCCGCTACTGGAGCGAGCCGGTTCGCAACGATTCCAACGGATACAACTATTATCAATGGAACCAACACCACCGCCCGAATGCAGCCCAGCATCTCAAGCAGGATAATCGCCCTTTGCCCCGCCCGATAGAACCTGTCGAGCTTCACCCACAGTTGCGTGTCATCTGCCCAGCAGGCGGAATCATAATTTTTTCAGGCGCGCAATTGCACTCGACCGTGCCCAATACCTCGGGGCGCACCCGTTTCAGCATTGACTTCAGAACCGTGCATCTGGACGACGTTGTGGCGAAACGGGGGGCGCCGAACATCGATTCGGCATGCACCGGAACCACCATGAGAGATTATCTGCGCGCGACCGATCTCTCGCGTATTCCCGATGGTATCGTCTCGCTCTACGACGATGGAACCGAGATCACCGGAGAACTCGTGTACCAACCTCGAGGGCTAACGCACCCATTCGCTAGGAAAGTCGAACCATGACAGGTCAGCCTTCGTGGTCAAATCTAAAGGTGCTGGTCACCGGCGGCAGCGGCTTCATTGGATCACACCTGTGCCGTCGTTTGTGCCAGAAGGGGAGCGAAGTCCAAGCGACCTCACGAGTGAGACGGATCGACAAAAAAGGTGGACCAACGTGGCGGCAAGGAGACATGGCCGACATGGCCACCGTGCGCGGTCTAATTTCAGATGTAAAGCCCGATGTCATTTTCCATTTGGCAGGATCGGTGGGAGCAAGCCCAAACCTCGAGCTGGTTGCTCCAACCTTCCAAAGTCTGCTCACAAGCACTGTGAACATGTTAACCGTGGCGACGGAAGTCGGCTGTCGTCGTATTGTGTTGGTCGCCTCTCTCACGGAACCCTTACCAACTCATGGCGAGATGATTCCGGGATCTCCTTACGCGGCAGCCAAATGGGCCAGTAGCGCCTATGGACGCATGTTTCAGAGTCTCTATGGGACACCGTCCGTCATGGTTCGCCCTTTCATGGCGTATGGCCCGGCGCAGGATCCTCGCAAACTCATTCCTGCTGTCACGTTGGCGCTCTTAAAAGGAGAAGCACCTAAACTGTCCAGCGGCCAATGGCAAGCCGACTGGATTTATATTACTGACGTGATTGAGGGATTTCTCGCGGCGGCGATTACTCCGCAAATAGAGGGAACTACGATTGATCTGGGTTCGGGAACGCTGGTCTCGGTTCGTTCGGTCGTTCAACAACTCGTCAAGGTCATGGGCAACCTCGTTGAGCCTCTGTTCGAGGCGCTACCTGATCGTCCCTTTGAGCAAGTGCGAATCGCCGACACCGCTGATGCCTATGCAAAGCTTAATTGGAAAGCCACCACCTCTCTAGAAATTGGTCTACAGCAGACCGTGGCGTGGTACAAAGCACAGCTTGCGGGGGCCGAGTTAGTATCACCCTATTTCCACGGCTAGGAAAATCATGTCAGCGAAAAACGCCTTCTACGCGCAATCCGGTGGGGTCACCGCCGTCATCAACGCCAGCGCCTGCGGCCTCATTCAAACGGCACGCCGGCATCCCGAGCGCATCGCCAAGGTCTACGCCGGGCGCAATGGGATCATCGGCGCCCTGACCGAGGATCTCATCGATACCTCCAAGGAGTCGGATGAGGCCATCGCCGCGCTCCGCCATACCCCCGCCGGCGCCTTCGGCTCCTGCCGCTATAAGCTCAAGGGCTTGGACAAGAACCGCGCGGAATACGAGCGGCTCATCGAGGTCTGCAAGGCCCATGACATCGGTTATTTCTTCTATAACGGCGGCGGGGATTCGCAAGACACCTCGCACAAGATCGCACAGATGGCGGCTGCAGCCGGGTATCCGCTCACCTGCATCGGCATCCCCAAGACCGTCGATAACGATCTGCCGGTCACCGATGTCTGCCCGGGCTTCGGATCGGTGGCGAAATACGTGGCGGTCTCGGTGCGCGAGGCGGCCTTTGACGTCGCCTCGATGGCCAAGACCTCGACCAAGGTGTTCATCCTGGAGGTCATGGGGCGGCACGCGGGCTGGATCGCGGCCGCGGGCGGATTGGCACAGGAGCGGCCGACCGATCCCCCGCAACTCATCTTGTTCCCGGAGATCCCTTTCGATGAGGCGGGATTCTTGGCGCGCGTCAAACACGTCGTCGACACCGAGGGCTATTGCGTCATCGTGGTCTCCGAAGGACTGAAAAACGCGGCCGGGGAATTTCTATCCGAAGCCGGAACCCGCGATGCTTTCGGCCATGCCCAGCTCGGCGGCGTCGCGCCGGTCATCGCGGGATTGGTAAAGACAGGCCTGGGTTACAAATACCACTGGGCGGTCGCCGATTATCTTCAACGCGCGGCGCGCCATATCGCCTCGAAGACCGATGTCGAACAGGCATATGCCCTGGGCCGGGCCGCGGTCGAATTCGCGCTCGCCGGGAAGAACGCCGTCCTGCCGATCATCGTGCGCAAGTCCGATGATCCCTACGTGTGGGAGGTGGGGGAAGCCCGGCTCGAAGAGGTTGCCAACGTCGAGAAAAAGATGCCGCGCGAGTATATCAGCGCGGATGGGTGGGGGATCAGCGCGGCCTGCCGCCGCTATCTCAGCCCGCTCATCCAGGGCGAGGACTACCCCCCGTATGAAAACGGGCTGCCGCGCTATGTGCGGTTAAGGAACGAGGCGGTGCCGAAGAAGCTCACTACGGATTATAAACTCCCATGAAGCTTGTTTTCCAAATCGCGATCGGCGTCTTTATCGGCGCGCTCGCCTCGCAGTACGCTTTTGAACAGTGGCGTTCCTACGAGGCGCAGCAGACGGCTGAAATAGAACAGAAGAAATTAGCGGAGCAGAAGAGGTTGCGTGATGAACAGGGGGCGAAGATCCGAGAGCTCTTAATGAAGGCGCGCCGAGCGAAAGGCGAGGCCATGGATATCGATGAAGCGACGTTAATGGCTCCAGCGGAGCCGGACCAGCATAAAGCCGAATAACAAGGGCCGCTGAGGCATTTGCCTCAGCGGCCGATGAGCACTTTGCGTTTTTTAGGGTTTTAAAAATATGCTACTGGACCGCTGGAAGAGTCGCGGCGTAGGCTGTACCTTCCGCATTGCTGTTATCAGGATTGCCATCGGCGTCTACATTTAAGCACGTCGGATGGCCAAAACCGCCTGCGCTTACGCCACCCACAATGTCAAAGACAATGTTATCTCGGCGGTCAGCGCTAGGACCGACACCGCTTACACCCACCAGGTTATCGAGGTTGAGGTTATCGCGTACTCGCCACGCGATCATGTGATCCGCGCAGGAGGTATCGCCGCTTACGCCCAGACCGCCGATGATGCTTCCATTATAAAGCCCCAGACCGCCGCCGAACACATTGACGCCACCAACGAAGTCGCCCACCAGCGGATCATTTGCCTGGCCGTAATTGTTCGCATTCCCACCCGCGTGGCCGTTTCCACCATAGGCGACAGCCGTATCCACGGGGTTACTGTGCTGGAGGCCATAGAGACTGCCGCCGGGCTGCACCGCCGAGTAGAGGTTGGCCGTGGAGAGGGCCAAATCGTCGAGGCTGAAGGCGTTGGCGGTATTGGCTTTTTGGGCGGAGATCACACGGCTGCCTGGCCATTGTGAGCCTCTGTCGTCGCCCGAGAAAGCGACGGCGCATACTTTCCCGTCGCGATCGACGAGGGTAGCCCACATATCGTGGTTGAGCCCGCTCAATTCAGCGAGAACCGCTGCATTGAGTGCGTCTTGTAAAGCGCCGTGATCAGGAAGGTCCTCGCATGAGGCGTAGACAGCGCCCGACGCCAGGCCCAAGGCCACAGCGCCGGCGAGTGTGGTAAAACGATTGGAAACTTTCATCGATGCTTCCTCCATGTGTTATCAGTAATCGAAAATAAACACATTATTCCAGCTTGCTTGGCCCATGATCCCCGGCTCGCACCCGCCCGCCCGCTGTGCCAACCTGTAAACCGCTTCCCCAAGAGCCCAACGGCGGCCAGTGTGCACAAATCTGCGCTTTTTGGCAACTGCGCGGGCGCGCAGTCAATTCCAATAGAGGTTTGAGTCTGAAGGAAGTGCTAGAGTGAGTCATCAGGCGGCGCGTTCGGATCGGCGATGGATGGATTGAAATAGCCGCCGTCTTGCCTCATTAAAGTGCTGGGCGGCCTGGTTGTCGGTCAAGCGTGTGGCTGCGTCCACCGTGTCCTCGGCGAACAGACAAGGGCGGTGGAAGTTGAGATAGGGGTTGAGGTGCTGGGCGCAGAAGAGATTGATCTGGGCCGCGAAGCGTTGCGGGATATGGCTGTAGCCGAAGCACTTGGGCACCACGGCGCCGTTCTTGGTTTCCGCCAGCCCGTTGTCGTTGGAATGGCGCGGGCGGGACTTGGTGAGATCGATCCGGAGCTTCTCCAACAGGCGGGCGGCCCCAGCACCATCTTGATGTGCGCATAGCGCGCGTCGTCGCCCTCGAACGGTCGGAACTGGACCCCCGTCGTACCGTCCAGAAAAGCCTTGAGCTGCTCCAGCGAGCAAAGTCGCGTCTCGTTCATGTCGATCACCATGGCTGCCATGATCGACCCAAACGCTAGCTTTCAGACTCATACCTCGTTGGAAACACACACCCACGTTCAGACTCATACCATATTGGAAAAGACTACGCGTTGGAATCACTAGGCTAATTCAATACAATAGAAATCTCGTTAGCGGGGGTTGCCGGCCGACACCCGTTTTTCACATGCGCTGTTATAAAACGATGAAAAACGAACCCTCCCTGCTAGCCCTCGAGGACGGATCACTGTTTCATGGTGAGTCCATTGGCGTGAGCGGCCGGACGGTGGGCGAGGTCGTGTTCAACACGGCTATTACCGGCTACCAAGAAATCCTCACGGACCCGTCGTATTATCAGCAGATCGTCACGCTGACCTATCCCCACATCGGCAATGTGGGGGCAAATGAGCACGATGCCGAGTCGGCTCGGGTTTACGCGGCCGGGCTGGTGATCCGCGACTTGCCGCGAACGCGCAGCAACTGGCGCGCGGAGGTGTCGCTTCAGGATTATCTTGGACAGAACCGCGTGGTAGCCATTGGCGCTATCGACACCCGCAGGCTCGTGCGTATCTTGCGTGACAAAGGCGCGCAGAATGGATGTATCGCGACGGGGCACGGTATCGACGCACAAGCGGCGATCGCGGCCGCGAGATCGTTCCCCGGACTTCAGGGCGCCGATCTTGCCAAGGAAGTGACGACCGCTAACCCGTACCATTGGCAAGACCTGAGTTTCCGCTTCCATGACGATGAGGAACCGCAGTATGCGCCGGTGGCGGAGCGGTATCAGGTGGTCGCCTATGACTACGGCGTCAAGCAAAACATCCTGCGGCTGCTTACCGATCGCGGATGCCGGATAACGGTGGTGCCGGCTCAGACCCCCGCGAGCCGGGTATTCAGCACCAAGCCCGACGGCGTTTTTCTTTCCAACGGCCCGGGCGATCCGGAGGCGTGTGATTACGCCATTCGCGCCATTCGCGAGATCGTGGATGCGGGCGTTCCGGTATTCGGGATCTGTCTCGGCCATCAATTGCTGGCATTAGCTTGTGGAGGCCGCACCGTGAAAATGAAATTCGGGCATCACGGCGCCAATCATCCGGTGCAAGATCTGATGACCGGCAAGGTCATGATCACCACCCAAAACCACGGGTTTACCGTGGATCCGGAGCGCTTACCGCCGGCGTTGCGGATCACCCACCGATCCTTGTTCGATGGAACGATTCAAGGGATCCGGCATGCCTCTCAACCTGCCTTTGGCTTCCAGGGCCATCCGGAGGCGAGCCCCGGTCCCCATGACGTGCGGACGCTCTTTGACAATTTTATTGATCTCATGGCGCAGCCTTAGCTTAAAGCGCCTCGGAGATGAGCTTGAGACCATCGTCACACCCTGCCGTCTGCGTGCAGGCGCAACCTAAGCCTTGATGCCGAAACGCACCGATCTTGACAGCATTTTAATCATCGGCGCCGGCCCCATTGTGATCGGCCAGGCCTGTGAATTTGATTACTCGGGGACCCAGGCCTGCAAGGCGCTTCGGGCCGACGGCTATCGCGTCGTGCTGGTCAATTCCAACCCCGCCACCATCATGACCGATCCGGAGACGGCGGACGCAACCTATATCGAACCCGTGCGCTGGCAGACGGTGGCGCGCATCATCGAACGCGAGCGGCCGGACGCCTTGTTGCCGACCATGGGCGGTCAAACCGCCCTCAACTGCGCGCTCGATCTCGCGCGCGAAGGGGTGCTCGAAGCATTTGGCGTGGAGCTGATTGGAGCGTCCCGCGATGCGATCGATAAGGCCGAGGATCGCGAGCGCTTCCGCGAGGCCATGCACCGCATAGGATTGAGAACACCCCGATCCGCGATCGCGCATAGTCTAGAAGAGGCCTTCCAGGTTCAAGCGAGCATTGGCTTTCCCGCGATCATCCGGCCCTCGTTCACGCTCGGCGGCACCGGAGGCGGCATCGCCTTCAATCGCGAAGAATTCACCGAGATTTGCGAACGCGGCTTGGATTCCTCTCCAACCCACGAGATCCTGCTCGAGGAGTCGGTGCTCGGATGGAAAGAGTTTGAAATGGAGGTGGTCCGGGACCGGAAGGATAACTGTATCATCGTCTGCTCCATCGAGAATCTCGACCCGATGGGGATCCATACCGGCGATTCCATCACCGTCGCACCCGCGCAGACACTCACCGACAAGGAATACCAGCGGATGCGGAACGCGGCGATCGCGGTATTGCGCGAGATCGGTGTCGATACCGGCGGCTCCAACGTGCAGTTTGCCGTGAACCCGAAGGACGGTGCGATGGTCGTCATCGAGATGAACCCGCGGGTTTCGCGGTCCTCGGCCTTGGCCTCGAAGGCCACCGGATTTCCGATTGCAAAGGTGGCGGCGAAGCTCGCCGTCGGGTATACGCTCGATGAGTTGGCCAATGACATTACCGGAGGGGCCATACCCGCTTCGTTCGAGCCGGCCATCGATTATGTCGTGACCAAGATCCCGCGCTTTGCATTCGAGAAATTTCCGCAGGCCAATTGCCGCCTGACGACGCAGATGAAGTCGGTCGGGGAGGTGATGGCCATGGGACGCAACTTTCAGGAATCATTGCAAAAGGCCATCCGCGGGTTGGAAACCGGCCGCACCGGCTTCAACGAGTGCCTCGACCCCACTAGACCGGACGCGGAGGAGGTACTGCGCTATGAGCTCTCGGTGGCGGGTTCCGATCGCCTCTGGTATGTCGGGGATGCCTTCCGCGTGGGGCTAGGTATCATCGATGTCCATGATCTCACTCGCATCGATCCGTGGTTTCTGGCGGAGATCGAGGATGTCGTGCGGGAAGAGGGGATCGTACGTGATCAAGGCCTCGCCGCGCTCGATGCGGCTCGGTTGCGAATGCTCAAGCGCAAGGGGTTCTCGGATGCCCGCCTGGCCGAGCTCCTTGGCGCTCGCGAGGAGCAGATCCGTGCGCTGCGCGAGCGCCACGGTATCCGGCCCGTGTATAAGCGGGTCGATTCTTGCGCGGGCGAGTTTCGCGCGACCACGGCCTACATGTATTCGACCTATGACGAGGAGTGCGAGGCGCGACCCAGCGATCGCGATAAGATCGTCATTTTGGGCGGGGGCCCCAATCGCATCGGGCAGGGGATTGAATTCGACTATTGCTGCGTTCAAGCGGCCTTAGGCCTGCGCGAGATCGGGTGCGAGACCATCATGGTAAACTGTAACCCCGAGACGGTATCGACCGATTACGATACCTCCGACCGCCTGTATTTCGAGCCGGTCACCTTGGAAGACGTGTTGGAGATCCTCGCGATCGAGAAGCCCAAGGGAGTGATCGTGCAATACGGCGGGCAAACGCCGTTGCGGCTTGCCAAAGCGCTGGCCCAGGCGGGCGCGCCGATCATCGGCACCTCGCCGGACTCGATCGATGTGGCGGAGGACCGCGAGCGTTTCCGGCAACTGTTGCTGCGCCTCGATTTGCGGCAACCGCCGAACCGGACGGTGATCCGGGCGCAAGACGCCCAGGCGAGCGCGAAGGAGATAGGTTATCCGCTGGTGGTGCGTCCATCCTACGTGCTCGGCGGCCGCGCCATGGAGATCGTGTTCAACGAGGGCGACCTCGAGGTCTACATGCAGCGTGCCGTGGAGGTCTCCAATGAATCTCCGGTGCTGCTCGATCGCTTCCTCGAACGCGCCATCGAGGTGGATGTGGACGCGGTCTGCGATGGCGCCGCGGTTCTCATCGGCGGGGTCATGGAACACATCGAGCAAGCAGGTGTGCATTCCGGGGATTCCGCTTGTTCGCTTCCGCCGCACAGTCTTTCAGAACATGTAAAAACACGGTTGCAGGAGCAAACCCGGCGGCTCGCACGCGCGCTCGAGGTCATTGGGCTCATCAACGTTCAATTTGCCATCCAAGGCAACGAGATCTACATTCTCGAAGTCAATCCCCGGGCCTCCCGCACGGTGCCGTTCGTCTCCAAAGCCACCGGCTTACCGCTCGCGCGCATGGCGGCGCAATGCATGGCGGGCCGCAGTCTTGCCGCGCAAGGGATGAGCCGCGAGCGGGTGCCGAGTTATTATTCGGTAAAGGAGGCGGTATTTCCCTTCGTCAAGCTTCCGGGCGTCGATACCTTGCTCGGGCCGGAGATGAAATCCACGGGCGAAGTGATGGGGATCGGGCGGGATTTCGGCGAGGCGTTCGCGAAAGCGCAGCAAGCGGCCGGCATGGATTTGCCGAAGCGCGGCCGGGTATTCATCAGCGTGCGCGATGGCGACAAGCCGCAGGCGGTGGAGCTGGCGCGATATCTACGGCAGTTGGGCTTCGAAGTCGTCGCCACACGCGGGACAGCAAAGGCGATTCATGCCGCGGGGGTGGCCTGCATGCTGGTTAATAAGGTGCTGGAAGGACAGCCCCATATCGTGGATATGATCAAGAACGATGCGATTGATCTGGTGGTGAATACCACCGAGGGGAAACGGGCGATTGCCGATTCCGCGGCCATCCGCGCCTCGGCCTTGCAGCGCAAGGTCGCCTACACGACGACGATGGCGGGCGCCCTGGCGATTCTCGAGGCGATCCGGCACGAAAACGTGGAGACCGTGAATAAGCTACAACAACTACACCAGGAGTTTCAGGCGTGAGCAGAATACCGATCACCCGCTCCGGAGAGCGCAAACTTAGGGAAGAATTGCAAAAGCTTAAGAATGACGCACGCCCGCGTATTACCCGGGCGATCGCGGAAGCGCGCGCCCACGGCGATCTCAGTGAAAACGCCGAATACCACGCCGCGCGGGAACAGCAAGGTTTCATCGAGCGCCGGATCGCGGAGATCGAAACCAAGCTCTCGCAGGCGCTGATCATCGATGTTGCGACGCTCAACGCGCGTGGTAAGGTCGTCTTTGGCGCCACCGTTGAGATCATAAACGTGACCACGGAGGAGGTCGTTACTTATCAAATCGTCGGTGAAGACGAAGCCGATATCAAGTTAGGTTTGATCTCGGTGGGATCGCCGATTGCGCGCGCCTTAATAGGCCGGGAAACCGGTGATACCGCGTTGGTTCAAGCCCCTTCCGGCCCCGTGGAGTACGAAATTCTGGATGTGCGCTACGAAGCGTCTGCCTGCGAGTAGGTATTTTCCAAACGCGGCATGCCGCATCCGCCATGGCGAAAAGCAGTAACAGCCTCCGCTGGCTCAGGGAACACGAGACCGATCCCTACGTCAAACTCGCTAAAAGGAGCGGATTTCGGTCGCGATCAGCATTCAAGCTCCTAGAGATCAACACGCGGGATCGGTTATTACGCAAAGGCATCAAGGTGATTGATCTCGGCGCCGCGCCCGGGGGATGGAGCCAAGTCGCCGCGGAAGCGGTCACCCCGAGGGGGCAGGTTATCGCGGTCGACCTGTTACCCATGGATCCTATTCCCGGCGTGACCGTGGTCGAGGGTGATTTTTCCGCCGCACATACCGTACAGCGCGTAATGGAGATCATTGGGTGTTCCAAGGTTGACTTGATTTTATCGGATCTCGCCCCCAACTTAAGCGGAATAAGGTCGATCGATCAGCCGCGGATTATGGCGCTTGGGGACGAGGTTTACCGCTTCGCGGAACAGGCGCTCAAACACGGAGGCGATCTCTTGATTAAGTTGTTCGACGGCGATGGTTTTGAGGCGTTCAATCAGCGTATTGGCAAGTCGTTCAGGAACTTGTATGTCCGAAAACCCGGGGCTTCCCGCGACCGATCGAATGAGGTATACCTCGTGGGGCGCTCGTTTCGTCGCTAGAGACTGCGTTTTTGCGCAGCGAGCACGGCTCACCGATGAATCGGTGTCCGTCGCGCCGAGAAGCCTTGATTTTTAGCTACCGACTTCTTACGCTCTCTTAATATCTAAGCTCGACGGAGCACCGAAGTGAATGATATGGCAAAGAACTTAGTGTTGTGGGTCGTCATCGCCCTGGTCTTGATGGTCGTCTTCAATAATTTCGGGCCTCGGCAAAGCACGGGTAATCATGTGGACTACTCGCAGTTTATCGCCGACGTGAAAACCGGACGTGTGGATAAGGTGCTCATCGAAGAGAGTACGGTCTACGGGAAGCTGTCGGACGGGAACAATTTCGTTACCTACAGTCCCGAGACGGACAATGCGCCGTTGATAGGATTGTTATTGGATCATGGGGTCGAGATCGAGGCGCGGGCGCCGGAGAATCAGGGAGTTTTGATGCAGATTTTCAT
>JBOIDH010000023.1:0-12312 GCA_050740495.1 Gammaproteobacteria bacterium
ATGCATGTGATCAAGGGTGACCCTACGCTAGATCCGATCTGTTCGCCACATGCCCATAGCGCCAAATGGGCGACATTGTCGGTGCCAGTGAGTCGGAAACCAAAATTCAAACTGAGACACTACCCCCCTTTCCTACCTCTGGCCAGAGCCGATGATTTTCGGTATCCTCTTGCACCCTTGAAGCAGGCGCGTAGCTCAGCTGGTTAGAGCACCACCTTGACATGGTGGGGGTCGTTGGTTCGAGTCCAATCGCGCCTACCACAACCTTTGATACTGCGGGGCGTTAAACGTCGATAATTTAAAATCTTCGAGAGTTTGGCGATGGAATCGCTAGAGGCCACCGAACGCGCAAGCGCCTGAATCGCCGCATCCATGCCCGCAGTCACCCTCCCCGACGGGAGCCGCAAGGAATTTCCGCAACCAGTGTCCGTGGCCGAGATCGCCCAGGCGATCGGCCCCGGTCTAGCCCGCGCCGCCTTGGCCGGCAAAGTCGATGGGCGTCTTGTGGATACCTCGTATGTCATCGATCGGGATTGTCAGGTCTCCGTCGTTAAAGGTACCGACCCCGAAGGGCTTGAGGTCCTGCGCCATAGCTGCGCGCACCTCCTGGCTCAAGCGGTCAAGAGTCTGTTTCCCAGCGCCCAGGTAACGATCGGTCCGGTGGTTGACGATGGGTTTTATTACGACTTTGCCTACGAACGTGCCTTCACACCCGAGGACCTCGAGGCCATCGAGGCCAAGATGCGGGATCTCGCCAAAAGCGATTTCAAGGTGACTCGCTCCCTCCTGGCGCGCGACGACGCCGTGGTGTTTTTTAGAAGCTTGGGGGAACACTACAAGGCCGAGATCATCGCCTCCATCCCGGACGGGGACGAGATCTCGCTCTACGGCCAAGGCGATTTCATCGATCTCTGCCGCGGTCCGCATGTCCCCAGCACCGGCAAGCTCAAGGCCTTCAAGCTCACCAAGGTGGCCGGCGCCTATTGGCGCGGGGATCCGCGTAACGAAATGCTGCAACGGATTTACGGCACTGCGTGGCCAGACCAACAGGCACTCGATAGCTATCTCCGGCGGCTCGAAGAGGCGGAGAGGCGCGATCACCGCAAGATTGGCAAGCACTTGCACCTCTTTCACATGCAACCCGAGGCGCCGGGGATGGTGTTCTGGCACCCGAAGGGGTGGGCGATCTATCAGACGATCCAAGCCTATATTCGCGAGAAACTGCACCGGCATGGCTATCAAGAGGTGCGGACCCCGGAGATCGTGGATCGAAGCCTGTGGGAACGATCCGGGCATTGGGATAAATTCCGCGAGGTCATGTTTACCACCAGCTCGGAGAGCCGCGACTACGCGGTCAAGCCCATGAACTGCCCGTGCCACGTGCAGATCTTCAATCAGAGCTTGCGTAGCTACCGGGAGCTGCCGCTGCGGCTGGCCGAATTCGGTTCCTGCCACCGTAACGAGCCGTCGGGCACCTTGCACGGGCTGATGCGCGTGCGCCATTTCGTGCAAGACGACGCCCATATCTTCTGCACCGACGATCAGATCCAAGCGGAGGTCTCGGCCTTCATCGACCTGCTATTCGAGGTTTATGGCGATTTCGGTTTTACCGACGTCATCGTGAAACTCTCCACGCGTCCCGCGGAACGGGTCGGCAGCGATGCCGTCTGGGATAAGGCGGAACAGGCGCTCGAAGTGGCCTTGAACGCCAAGGGGCTCGCGTGGGCGCTGCAACCGGGTGAAGGGGCTTTTTACGGTCCAAAGATTGAGTTCTCACTCACTGATTGTATCGGGCGCGTCTGGCAATGCGGCACCATTCAGGTCGACTTTTCGATGCCGGAGCGTCTGGGCGCCCACTATGTCGCCGAGGACGGCGCGCGCCGCACGCCCGTGATGCTGCACCGGGCGATCCTCGGCTCGCTAGAGCGTTTCATCGGGATCCTGATCGAGGAGCATGCCGGGGCCTTGCCATTATGGTTGGCGCCGCTACAACTCGCGGTTCTCAACATCACTGGTGGCCAAGCCGAGTACGCACAGCGGCTTGCGGAAACCCTTATAACTCACGGATTTCGAGTGGTTCCTGACTTGAGAAATGAAAAGATCGGCCTTAAAATCCGCGAGCACACGTTGCAGCGAGTGCCGTATATGATCATCGCCGGCGACCGAGAGATGCAGGCAAACACCGTCTCGGTGCGTACACGGGCCGGTAAGGATTTGGGGACGATGAGCTTGATCGAGATGACAGAGCGCCTACAAACCGAGATCACGACGCGCGGCCGGAATCAGCGGGAGGATTGAGATATCGATAAGAAAAATCGGGTCAATGCTTCGATTAGCGCGCCACGCGTGCGCTTAATTGGGCCGGATGGGAATCAAGTCGGCGTTGTTTCACTGGCGGAGGCTCAGAAGTCCGCGGAGGAGAGTAATCTGGACCTGGTAGAGATTGTCCCGACGGCGGACCCTCCCGTTTGCCGCGTGATGGACTTCGGCAAGTTCCTGTTCGAGTTGAGTAAAAAGCGCCATGCCCAAAAACGCAAGCAGAAGCAGATTCAGGTCAAGGAGATAAAGCTCCGGCCCGGCACGGATGAAGGCGATTACCAGATCAAGCTCCGGAACATGATCCGGTTTCTCGACGAGGGGGACAAAGTCAAGGTCACGCTCCGGTTTCGGGGACGGGAGATGGCGCACCAAGACCTGGGGGCGCTGATGCTGAAACGGGTCGAAGGGGATTTAGCCACGCATGCGGTCGTCGAGCAGTTCCCGCGTCTCGAGGGCCGGCAAATGGTGATGGTGGTGTCGCCCAAACGCGCGTGATGAAACACGGTTATCGAATGAGGAGTAGGAAGTGCCAAAGTTAAAAACAAATCGAGGCGCGGCGAAACGCTTCAAGCGTACCGCCTCGGGCCGGTTCAAGCACCGGCAGGCATACAAGAGCCATATCTTGACCAAGAAGAGCGCCAAGCGGAAACGGCAATTGTGCGGGTTGCTGATCATCGACGCTTCCGACCAGCGCGCGATCATCAAACTGATGCCGTATTCCTAGGGAATGAGTGAGCTACTATGCCAAGAGTAAAACGTGGAGTCACCGCGCGCGCAAGACACAAGAAGGTTCTCGCACAGGCGAAGGGCTATCGCGGCCGGCGCAAGAATGTCTATCGGATCGCCAAACAATGTGTCACCCGTGCCCGGCAATACGCCTATCGCGATCGGCGTCAGCGCAAACGTCAGTTCCGGGCCTTGTGGATCGTGCGCATCAATGCCGCGGCCCGGCAATGTGGCTTGTCCTACAGCCGTTTGATGGACGGATTGCACAAGGCAGCCATCGAAATCGACCGCAAGGTGCTCGCCCACCTCGCCGTCAGCGACCAGGTCGCGTTTGCCGAAATCGCGGAGGCCGCCAAGGCAGCCACCGCTTGAGGGCACTGCCGGCCCCGACAATCGTAGTGGTTAGATTCTCACACATCCAATGGCGTACAGAACCACTTCAACAAGTCCGGGAGTCCTCGGGAGTCCCTTCTCCCTCAGGGAGAAGGTTAGGATGAGGGGAATAAAATCAAACACATGCGTCGATTATTGTGATTCCCTCACCCCAACCCTCTCCCTGTGGGAGAGGGAGACAAGTGTGCCTCTCCCGGAGGGACTGGGAGCTTGGAGAGCTACCTCGAATTCCAAATATGTTTGGCTAGTTTTATAACGAGTAGCGCGGGGGACGGGTTGGCCTTTCCTCTGTTTCTACCGGTACGATTCACCCATGATCAACGTCGCGGGGGTCATCGCGCAAGCCGAGCGTTCGATCGCCGCGGCGCAAGACCTGAGCACCTTGGACGAGGTGCGCATCAGCCTACTCGGTAAGAAGGGTGTTCTGACGTCCTTATTGAAGCAATTGGGCGCGTTGCCGCCCGCCGAGCGTCCGGCCGCGGGGAAGCCGATCAATGACGCCAAGGAAGCGGTCACCGAGGCAATCGCGAAACGCCAGGCGGTGTTGTACCAAGAACACCTCACTCGTTCGCTCGAGGCCGAGCGCATCGATGTAACCTTGCCCGGACGCGGGCAGCGCTCGGGTGGGCTGCATCCGGTCACACGCACCTTGCAACGCATCGAATCGCTCTTGACCCAGATCGGTTTTGAGATCGTCGAAGGTCCCGAGATCGAATCCGACTTTTATAATTTCGAGGCGCTCAATATCCCGCCCGAGCATCCGGCCCGGGCGATGCACGATACGTTTTATTTCGATGCGCACACCGTACTCCGGACCCATACCTCGCCGGTGCAGATCCGGGTTATGGAAGCGCGCAAGCCGCCCCTGCGGATCATCGCGCCGGGACGGGTCTACCGCTGTGATTCCGACTTGACACACACGCCTATGTTCCATCAGGTCGAGGGCCTGATGGTCGATGTGGACGTAAGCTTCGCGCACCTCAAGGGGATCTTGCGGGATTTGATGCGCAATTTTTTTGAGCAAGACGACTTACGGTTGCGTTTTCGGCCTTCCTATTTCCCGTTCACCGAGCCTTCGGCGGAGGTTGATATCCAGTGCGTGATGTGCCGGGGGAGTGGCTGCCGCGTGTGCGGGCAGGGTGGGTGGCTGGAAGTGCTCGGGTGCGGGATGGTGCATCCGCGGGTATTCGAACACGTCGGGATCGATAACGAGGCCTACACGGGCTTCGCCTTCGGCTTGGGGGTCGAGCGGCTGACGATGTTGCGCTATGGCGTCGACGATCTACGGATGTTCTTCGAGAACGATACCCGGTTTCTGACGCAGTTTAGATAACCGGCCCTGGGACCATAGCATGCGTGTGAGTGAAGCTTGGCTCAGGGAGTGGGTCGATCCGCCGGTGGCGACGGCGGAACTGGCCGAACGCCTTACCCTGGCGGGGTTGGAGGTCGAGTCGGTGGAGCCGGTGGCAAAGGAGTTCCGGGGTGTCGTTGCGGCCGAGATCGTAGCGCTGCAACCGCACCCGACGCTTGCGCATCTGCGCGTCTGCACCGTGAGCTGCGGAGAACACACACCGGCCGTGGTCGTCTGTGGCGCCACCAACGTTCGCGCCGGCATGCGCGTCCCTCTCGCCCGCATGGGCGCGGATCTGCCCGGCGGCAGGGTCATCGAACGCGCATCCTTCGACCGGGTGATGTCAGAGGGCATGCTCTGCTCCGCGCACGAGCTGGGATTGGCCGGGACTGGCGAGGGTATCCTGGAGCTTCCTCTCGCGTTACCCGTCGGAGCGGATGTTTGGGAGGCATTAGCACTCGCGGACCAGGCGCTCGAGGTGGCACTTACTCCCAATCGGGGTGATTGCCTGGGGGTTGCCGGACTCGCCCGCGAGATCGGCGTACTTTATGGCTGTCCTATCCATGGCCCCGCGCCCCATCGGGTCGCGTTCGGAATCGATGAGGTTTGGCCGCTTACGATCGCCGCCCCGGAAGCCTGTCCGCATTACGCCGGCCGCGTAGTGCGCGGGATCGATCCACGGGCCGAGACACCGCTCTGGGTGCGTGAACGCTTGCGCCGCGGCGGTCTACGCAGCATTAGTTCGGTCGTCGATGTCACCAATTTCGTGATGCTGGAGCTCGGACAGCCGATGCACGCCTTCGATCTCGAGAAACTCCAAGAAGCCATCGTTGTGCGCTTTAGCCAACCGGGTGAGCGGCTCGCGCTCCTCGACGGACAGACCCTGGAGTTGGATGCGGACACCTTGGTGATCGCGGACGCCAAGCGACCGGTGGCCTTGGCCGGGATCATGGGCGGGGTGGAGACGGCGGTCACGGCGGCGACCCGCGCCGTGTTCCTGGAAAGCGCCTTCTTCACACCGGCGAGCGTGGCCGGCAAGGCGCGCCTCTACCATCTGCAAACCGATTCCTCACACCGCTTCGAACGCGGCGTCGATTTTGATCTCCAAGTCCGGGCCATTGAGCGCGCGAGCGAGCTCTTGGTAGCGATCTGCGGCGGTCAGCCGGGCCCCGTGGTGGACCGGCTCTACGCGGAACATCTTCCCCAGCGCCAGGTGATAAAATTGCGGGCCAGCCGCATCGCGCGGGTTTTGGGAACGGAGGTCGAGGCGGCGGAAGTGGAAACTATCCTGACTCGCTTGGGGGTGCGGGTGAGCAGCGGGGATGGCGTTTGGGACTGCGTCCCGCCTTCCTTCCGGTTCGATCTGGCCATCGAGGCCGATCTCATCGAGGAAGTGGCACGCATCCGGGGCTACGAGGCCATCCCCGGACAACCGCCGCGGCAACTTATGAGCATGCGCGGGCGATCGGAGAGCCAGATCGATCTCGGCCGCATTCGCCAGGTCTTGGTCGAGCGCGGCTATCAGGAGGCGATTACCTATAGTTTCGTGGATCCCGCTATGCAGGCGCGCCTCACACCGGATCTCGAACCCGTGGCGCTAGCTAATCCAATCGCGAGCGATATGGCGGTCATGCGGACGAGCCTCTGGGCCGGGCTCCTTCGAGCGCTCAAGTACAACCAGAACCGTCAGTGCGACCGCGTGCGCTTGTTCGAGAGCGGACTCATCTTCGTCCGCGGACCAGGCGGGGTCGACCAGCGGCCGATGTTGGGGGGCGTACTCTGGGGTTTCCAGAATCCGGAGCAATGGGCCGAGCCCAAGCGGGGGGCCGATTTTTTCGATCTTAAAGGCGATATCGAGGCCCTCTTGGCGCTCCTCGGCGACACGCCCGAAGGTCTTTCTTATCAACCCACTGAGCATCCCGCGTTACACCCATACCATGCGAGCAGAGTTCACAAAGGGAACCAGTCGCTCGGCATTTTCGGCGCCCTGCACCCTGGGTTGGCGGCGGTCCTCGGGTTGGAACAACCGGTATTCCTCTTCGAGCTCGAGTTAAATCTTCTCACTCAAGGATCGGTCCCACGATTCAGTCCCATCTCGAAGTTACCGATGGTTAGGCGCGATATTAGCCTGTTGGTGGACCGCGGCGTTGCGGCCGCCGAGCTGATAGGGTGCGTCACCGAAACAGCACCAAAAGAACTAACGGACTTCCAGTTGTTTGATTTATATGAGGGCGAAGGTGTTGATCCGAAGAAAAAAAGTATTGCCTTGGGCTTGATCTTTCAAGGGACTTCAAGCACTCTAATAGACGCTGAAGTCGATCAGACAGTCGAGCGGGTCCTAAAACGGCTGCAGGAACGGTTCGAGGTCACATTGCGGAGCTAAGCGCGAGTCCGGGTAGTTTTCGGTGTCTAACGAGGAAAAGGATATGAACACGGCGCTGACCAAGGCTGGGATGGCGGTCAAGCTTTACGAAGAGGTTGGCTTGAATAAGCGTGAGGCCAAAGAGCTGGTGGAACAATTCTTCGAGGAGGTCCGGGCGGCGTTAGTGAGTGGGCGGCAGGTCAAGCTTTCCGGGTTTGGAAATTTCGATCTCAGAAAGAAGAACCGGCGCCCCGGCCGCAATCCGAAAACCGGAGAGGCGATACCCATCAGCGCTCGCCGGGTGGTGACGTTCCGGCCAGGACAGAAATTAAAGGCCAGGGTAGAAGCGTATGCTGGAAGCATCGAACAATAACGAACTGCCCGCGATCCCGGGAAAGCGCTATTTCACCATCGGTGAAGTGAGCGATCTGTGCGCGGTAAAACCCCATGTACTGCGCTATTGGGAACAGGAGTTTCCGCAGTTGAAACCGATCAAGCGCCGCGGTAATCGGCGTTACTATCAGCGGCAGGATGTGATCCTGATCCGGCAAATCCGCAGCCTCCTGTACGAACAAGGGTTTACCATCGGCGGGGCGCGGCAGCGGCTCTCGGGGAATGAAGTAAAAGCCGATTCGAGCGTGAGCCAACAAATCATCCGGCAGTTGCGCGTCGAGCTCGAGCAAGTGCTCGATATCCTGCGGCGGTGATGGGCAGCGCGCCGGCGGCGGGGTACAATCCCTCATTCGGGGCGTAGCGCAGCCTGGTAGCGCACCACCTTGGGGTGGTGGTGGTCGGAGGTTCAAATCCTCTCGCCCCGACCAATTCCTTCGAATTACCGTACATCCCGGTGAGAAACGAATCGATTAAGAAAGTCGTGCTGGCCTATTCCGGCGGGCTCGATACCTCCGTGATTTTAAAGTGGCTGCAGGAGACCTACCGCTGTGAAGTCGTGACTTTTACGGCCGACATCGGCCAGGGCGAAGAGCTCGAACCCGCACGCGTGAAGGCGCAGGCTCTGGGTGTGAAGGAGATCTATGTCGATGACCTCAAGGAAGAATTCGCGCGTGACTTTGTGTTTCCGATGTTCCGCGCGAATGCGATTTACGAGGGCGAGTATCTGTTGGGGACCTCGATCGCCCGGCCGCTCATCGCCAAGCGCCTGGTCGAGATCGCGCGCGAGACCGGGGCCAACGCGATCGCTCACGGCGCCACCGGCAAGGGCAATGATCAGGTGCGCTTCGAGCTTGGCGCCTATGCGCTCAAGCCCGATATCAAGATCATCGCGCCATGGCGCGAGTGGGATCTCGCCTCCCGCGAGCAACTGCTCGCCTATGCCGAGCGGCACGCGATATCCGTCGAGCGCACGAGCGCCGGCAAAGCGCCCTATTCCATGGATGCGAACCTCTTGCACATCTCCTACGAGGGCGGCGAGCTCGAAGATCCCTGGGTCGAGCCCGATCCCTTAATGTGGCGTTGGACGAAATCGCCCGAGGCCGCTACCGGCCAACCGCGTTACGTCGAATTGAGCTTTGAAAGCGGTGACGCCGTGACCATCGATGGTGTCCGCCTGTCGCCGGCGGTGGTGCTCGCGACGCTGAATCAGTTAGGCGGCGAGCATGGGATCGGACGGCTCGATATCGTCGAGAACCGCTACGTCGGCATGAAGTCACGCGGCTGCTACGAGACGCCGGGCGGGACGATTTTGCTCAAGGCGCACCGCGCGATCGAATCGCTCACGCTCGACCGCGAGGTGGCCCATCTCAAGGACGATCTCATGCCCCGCTATGCCGCGCTGATCTACAACGGCTATTGGTGGAGCCCCGAGCGCCGTATGTTGCAGGAATTAATTGACGCAGCGCAGGCGCACGTGAACGGCGCCGTGCGTTTAAAGCTGTATAAAGGCACGGTCATGGTGGCGGGCCGCAAATCCGACACGGACAGTCTCTTCGACACCGCTATTGCGACCTTCGAAGACGATGCCGGAGCCTATGATCAAAAAGACGCCGGTGGTTTCATAAAATTAAATGCACTTCGGATGCGTATAGCAGGACAACGTTCGAAAACAAGGTAAACCTTTTCAGTCAAGATGGTACCCCTATGCAATGCCCAAAATGTAACAATAAGCTATCCTCTCTTAAAGTCTGGCTTATCTCGCGTTGGTCACCCTTGCGCTGTGATCGTTGCGGAACGAGCTTAACGCGATCGATCGACAGGCAATTTTTTATCATCGCGGTTCTCTTATTTTCCGGGATCTTCTTATTCATAGCGACTCCTCTTTTCTTAATCGGCTGGCTCATCGCCGTAATGCTGGTTGACGCCTACACCGTCCGGCTGGTTCCCGACGACAAGCTGGAAGTCTAAAGAACTCAATTTCGGGTCCGCAAAAGCTGACTGGCGAAATCGTGGCGCCCCCTGCTCTATCATGCTCCGATCAGCGAGGTAGCTTGTCTTTGTTCAAGTACGACCGCGGCCAGATCCCGAAATAATCAAGGTCCTCGTCGATCCCATCGACGACCTCGTAATTGCGATAGGCTTCTCGCCCGACCCAAGCATAGGCGGTGTGCTCGTTGTTGAGCTCGATGTTTCCGCGTTTCCACAGGTAATGGAACAAAAAGATCTCGAACTTGCCGCCATAAAAGCTGTCCCGAACCGGACCGAGCTTGCGCACGGGTACGAGCCGATGATGGGGGCCTAGCTCCTCCCTTAATTCGCGTATGGAGCACATCTGCGGCGTTTCATCGGGCTCGAAATGACCGGCCGGAAATCCCCATTGTCCTGGACCGAGGCTTAGGTGCAGGGACCGCTTGAGAAGCAGAATTTCGTTGCGACGGTTTTCGAGGATGTTGATAGCAAAGCGGGTGTATTCCATCAGCTACGTTGACGGGCAGTCACATCCGGGGCGAAGAATGCCAAGCTTGCACTCGCAGCGCTCGCGCTGCTGTATATCATAGCGCATTGATTCGACAGAGAGGTTGTGAATAAATCGTCGCGAGCATTCCGAGCGCAAGGAGCCGCGGAGTGAGCGACGAGACATATCACACGATAGGCGAGGAGCGAGCGAGCACGCGACGCCGCGATCGGGATGAGCAGCAGATTTATTCACAACCTCAGAGACGAACCGTCCCAGCGTGCTCGTGCTATTCTAAGTCATGCCGTCCGTATCCTACGATCGATTGTTCACGGAGATCGAAACTCTGGTTATGCATCACTCGCCGAGTGGGGTGGAAGGCGAGATCGATGAATTTCTACTTTACAGGTTGCGGGAGTGCGGCCACGAGGTGGTCCAAGACCCGGCGGGTAACATTATCGTCAAGGTTTCGGGGCGCAATGAGGGCGCTATCGCCGTCACCGCGCACAAGGATGAAATCGGAGCGATCGTGAAAACGGTGCGTGCCGACGGGCGCGTCGAAATACGCGCATTGGGAGGGGCCTTCCCGTGGGTTTATGGGGAAGGCGTCGTGGACTTACTCGGGGACGCCGCTGTGGTTAGCGGGGTACTGTCGTTCGGCTCCCGTCATGTTTCGCACGAATCGCCGCAGAAGGCAAAACAAGAGGAGGCCCCGTTGCGCTGGCAAGATGTCTGGGTCGAAACCAAATGCGGGGCGCGTGAACTGCGCGAGGCGGGCGTTCGGCCCGGGACGCGCATGGTGGTGGGCAAACACCGCAAACGGCCTTTCCGGATCAAGGACTATATCGCCAGTTATACCCTGGACAACAAGGCGTCGATCGCAATTCTGTTGGTACTGGCGGAGCAATTACGGGAGTGCGGGCGCGACATCTATCTTGTGGCCTCCGCTAAGGAAGAGGTCGGCGCGATGGGCGCGCTTTACTTCACGCAACGACAGCCGCTCGATGCGCTCATCGCACTTGAGATCTGTCCCTTGGCGCCCGAGTATCCGATAGAAGATGGGATCGCCCCGGTGTTACTCTGTCAAGATGGGTACGGACTCTACGACGAAGGGCTCAATAGTGACCTGCGGCAAGCCGCGGCAAGGAGCAACGTGCCGCTGCAGCTAGCCGCCATCAGCGGATTCGGTAGCGATGCGTCGCTCGCCATGAAATTTGGTCATATTGGACGCGCGGCTTGCCTAGGATTTCCGACGCAGAACACGCACGGATATGAGATCGCGCACCTGGGCGCGATGGCTAATTGCATCGAAGTGCTCGCCGCTTTTTGCGCGGGAACACCTTAGATCGTCCTTTGCGGCGGCATCACCGGTCCGAGAGCTACGCGCATCTATTACTCTTCGGGCGGTGTTCGATGCCTGCGTTATACACATGATTAGGCACGCACAGGATGTCCGGTAACGACCTTGACTTGTTTGTCATCGGCGCCGGTTCCGGGGGCGTACGCGCGGCGCGCACCGCCGCCGAGCTCGGCGCGCGGGTTGCGATCGCGGAGCCACGCCAACTCGGAGGCACATGCGTTAATTTGGGTTGTGTTCCTAAGAAATTCCTGGTCTATGGAGCCCACTATCGCGATGACCTGAGCGAAGCCCCGGCGTATGGCTGGAGCGTGCGAGGACCGGCTTTCGACTGGGGCCGGTTGATCGCCAATAAGGACGCGCAACTCGCTAGGCTACGGCAACACTATGAACGCCTGTTACGCGCAGCGGGCGCGACGATCATCCAGGGGCGCGCCCGATTGGTGGATGCGCGTACGGTCGCGGTCGATGAGGCGCGCTACAGGGCACGCTTCATTCTCATCGCGACCGGGAGCCGGCCGATGCGCCCGGACATTCCGGGGCAGGAGCTTGCGGTTACCTCCGACGACGCTTTCTCGCTCCCGCATTTTCCCAAACGCATCGTGATCGTCGGCGGAGGTTACGTTGCCGTCGAGTTCGCTGGCATTTTCAACGGTATGGGGGCGCATACCACGCTCGTTCATCGGGGGACCCTGTTTCTGCGGGGCTTCGATGACGATGCGCGCGGTTTCTTGGCGGAGCAGATGCAAAAAAAGGGAGTTGCGTTTAGATTTGATACCGAAGTACGCGCACTCACCCGCATCCCGGGCGGTTCGCGTGTGTCTCTGAGCACCGGCGAGGACCTCGAAGCGGATCTTGTGATGTATGCGATCGGACGGGTCCCGCAGGTAAGCGGACTTGGTCTCGACGCCCTGGGCATCGCCCGGACCGAAAGCGGCGCAATCGCGGTAGACGAT
>JBOIDH010000024.1:0-12301 GCA_050740495.1 Gammaproteobacteria bacterium
CTGATTGCGCCGATTGCGATGGAAGAGGGGGTGAGGTTTGCGATCCGCGAAGGGGGCCGTACCGTCGGGGCCGGCGTCGTCGCTAAGGTCGTCGAGTAGCGCTAGCGGGCGCCATCATTTTGACAGAGTTTAAGTCGTCGGAAGAAAGACCTTATCGGAACCTAGCACGACCTGACTTTATTTAAGGGTATAGGCCAGTAGCTCAATTGGCAGAGCGGCGGTCTCCAAAACCGCAGGTTGGGGGTTCGAGTCCCTCCTGGCCTGCAATCGCGTGCGGGGTGGAAACTACGGCGGGTCGGCGCCACAGCTAATAGCAGCCAATATGTTAAATCCAAAGGCAGAAACTCAAGCAAGTAAGGGAGATGCCTTCAAACTCGCTCTGGCCCTGTTGCTGGTCACCGGTGCCATGGCCGCGTTCTATTTCTACAGCGACCAGTCGTTACTGTTACGGGTCGTCGGGCTCTTGGCCGTGGCAGGCGTCGCGGGGGCGCTGGCGCTGCAGACGGCGCAGGGCCGCGATGTCTGGGGATTTTTCAAGGAGGCTCAAATCGAGGTGCGCAAGGTCGTTTGGCCGACGCGCCAGGAAACGACCCGAATGACCCTAATCGTCATCGCCATGGTCATCGTGATGGCGGCCATCCTGTGGCTCCTTGACACCCTGCTTGCGTGGTTGGTGCATTGGCTTACCGGACAGAGAGGCTGATGGCATGACGCTGCGTTGGTATGTCGTGCACGCTTATTCGGGGGCTGAGAACCAAGTGAAGCGCTCGTTGCACGAGCGCATCCAACGCAGTGGCTTGCAACACAAGTTCGGCGACATCTTGGTACCGACGGAGGAGGTCGTGGAGCTGCGGGATGGACAGAAACGCAAGACGGACCGCAAGTTTTTCCCGGGTTATGTCTTAGTGCAGATGGAAATGGACGAGGACACCTGGCACCTGGTACGGGAGGTGCCGAAGGTAATGGGTTTCATCGGTGGAAGCGGCGATCGGCCCGCGCCGATCACGGATCAGGAAGCCGAAAAAATCTTGCATCGCATGCAGGAAGGCACCGATAAGCCGCGGCCAAAGGTACTGTTCGAGGTGGGCGAGGTGGTGCGGGTTAAGGAAGGGCCGTTCACCGATTTCAGCGGTGTGGTCGAAGAAGTGAACTACGAAAAAAACCGCTTACGCGTGGCGGTGTTAATCTTCGGCCGCGCGACGCCGGTGGAGCTGGAGTTTAGCCAGGTCGAGAAGGAATGACGGAGCGCGATGGTTCACGCAACAGGATGCTTACTCAAGAGAGGCAGACGTGGCAAAGAAAATACAAGCGTATGTAAAGCTGCAAGTCCCCGCGGGCAAGGCAAATCCGAGCCCGCCGGTTGGGCCAGCCCTCGGCCAGCACGGTGTGAATATCATGGAGTTCTGCAAGGCCTTCAACGCCCATACACAAGGGCTCGAGCCGGGATTGCCGACTCCGGTGGTCATCACCGTTTTCGCGGACCGCAGTTTTACATTTATTACCAAGACCCCGCCCGCATCGGTGCTGCTGCGCAAGGCCTTGGGCCTCGAAAAAGGCAGCAGCACGCCGAACAGCAACAAGATCGGACGGGTCACGCGGGCGCAGCTCGAAACGATCGCCAAGACCAAGGAACCGGATTTGACGGCGGCGAGCGGGGAGGCGGCGCTGCGCACCATCGCCGGTACCGCGCGCAGTATGGGTATTGAAGTCGAGGGGGTTTAGTCATGGCGAAACTTAGTAAACGAGGGAAAGCGGTGCGGGAAAAAATCGTCGCGGGTCAACAGTATGCCGTGGATGAAGGCCTGCGACTCCTCAAAGAGGTCGCCTCCGCGAAGTTCGATGAAACGGTCGAAGTGGCGATCAACCTGGGCATCGACGCGCGCAAATCGGACCAGTCGGTGCGGGGCGCCATCGTGTTGCCGCATGGCACCGGAAAGCAGGTGCGGGTCGCCGTGTTCGCCGAGGGCGCCAAGGCCGAGGCGGCGCGCGCCGCGGGCGCCGACATCGTGGGACTCCAAGATCTGGCCCAGCAAGTGAAAGCGGGTCAGATCGATTTCGATGTGGCCGTCGCCGCACCCGAGTGCATGGCTATCGTGGGTCAACTCGGTCAAATCCTGGGACCGCGCGGCCTGATGCCGAATCCCAAGGTCGGCACCGTCACCCCGGATGTGGCTGCGGCGGTAAGAAACGCGAAGGCCGGACAAGTGCGCTTCAAGAGCGATAAATCCGGTATAGTCCATTGCTGTATCGGCAAGGTTTCCTTTGAGACTCGCGCCCTGCACGAGAACTTGGCCACGATTGTCGCCGCCCTCAACAAGGCCAAGCCGGCGGCGGCGAAAGGTGTTTACCTGAAGAAGGTGAGCGTTGCCAGCACCATGGGGCCGGGGATCCAGTTGGATCGAGTCAGCATCGCCGGGACCTAAGCGGTGCGCGGCGGGCCGCGGAGGGTGTCCCGCGTGACGGCTGGAGTCCTGGGTAAGGCGCCACTCTACGAGGAGGTGACTGGCTTGGTGCTTTAGCCAGTCCGCTGGCGATCTACGAGAGTCGAGAAGTGTCTTAAACAGGAGGGCAGGTGTGAAGCTTAATTTGGAAGCAAAGCAGGCTATCGTAGCCGAGGTAGCGGAAGTCGCGCGTAGCGCTCATTCCGCGGTCGCCGCCGAATACGCGGGATTATCCGTCGCTCAAATGACGGACTTGCGCAACGCGGCGCGCAAAGCGAGCGTTTATTTGCGCGTGGTGAGAAACACGCTGGCGCGCAGGGCGGTGTCCGACACCCAATTTTCGTGTATGCGTGAAGGTTTGGCGGGACCGCTGGTATTGGCGTTCGCGGGCGAGGATCCCGGGGCTGCCGCACGAGTGATCGACGAGTTCGCGAAGAGAAACGATAAACTCGTCGTGCGATTGGTCGCGCTCGGTGGAAAGCTGCTCGATCCGAGCGCCATCAAGGCGGTTGCGAGCCTCCCGACGCGGGCAGAGGCTATCAGCCGTCTGATGGCGGTCATGCAGGCCCCGGTAGCCAAGCTCGTGCGGACGCTGGCCGAACCGCATACGCGCTTGGTGCGCGTGCTGGCGGCGGTACGCGATCAAAAGCAAGCGGCTTAATTCATCATCACAGGCATTTTTAGTTAGGAGGCTTAGCTATCATGGCAGTTTCAAAAGTAGAGATCTTGGAGGCCATTTCCAAGATGACGGTTCTCGAAGTGGTGGACCTTGTTGAGGCTATGGAAGAAAAGTTCGGGGTGTCGGCCGCGGTCGCGGTCGCGCCGGCGGCCGCCGGCGCCGGAGGGGCATCGGCGGCGGCAGTGGAAGAGCAGACCGAGTTCACTGTGCTGATGACGAGCTTCGGAGAAAACAAAGTCGGCGTGATCAAGACGGTGCGCGCTATTACCGGCCTTGGACTTAAAGAAGCTAAAGACCTGGTCGAAAGCGTGCCCTCGGCGGTCAAGGAAGCGGTGCCGAAAGAGGAAGCGGAAACCGTCAAGAAGCAACTCCAAGAGGCGGGTGCGACAGTCGAGGTCAAGTAACAGCAGGCGCCTTTTTTGGGTTGTCTGCTCACGCCCATACGGCTGGTGACGCAAGTGATCAGCCATGCGATAGCTTTATAACTCGGATCTTAACGATGGCCTATTCGTACACAGAGAAAAAACGTATTCGTAAGGATTTCGGTAAGCGTCCAAGCATACTCGACGTCCCCTATTTGTTGACGACGCAAATCGATTCCTACCGGGATTTCCTGCAAGCCGATAGCGCGCAAGAAGCGCGCGCAGACAGGGGTTTGCATGCCGCGTTTACATCGGTCTTTCCGATCGTGAGCTACTCCGGAAACGCGCTGCTCGAATATGTCAGCTACCGTCTCGGTACGCCTATATTCGATGTGAAGGAATGTCAGGTGCGAGGGCTCACCTATGCCGCGGCATTGCGAGTGAAGGTCAGGCTCGTTATCCATGACAAGGAGTCGAGCGCGGCACGCACCGTCAAGGATATCAAGGAGCAGGAAGTTTACATGGGCGAATTGCCGCTCATGACCGGCAACGGCACCTTCGTCATCAACGGCACGGAGCGCGTCATCGTTTCGCAGTTGCATCGATCGCCTGGTGTCTTTTTCGAGCACGATAAAGGCAAAACGCATTCCTCGGGTAAATTACTGTTCTCGGCGCGGGTCATCCCCTATCGGGGTTCATGGCTGGATTTCGAGTTCGATCCCAAGGACTTTCTGTTCGTGCGCATCGATAGGCGCAGGAAGATCCCGGCGACTATCCTACTACGCGCTCTCGGTTACTCCCCCGCGGAAATCCTCGACGTTTTCTTCGAAAAGATTGTCTTTGAGATCGGCAAACGCACGATCAAAATGGAGCTCATCGCGGAACGGCTGCGGGGCGAGACGCTCGCCTTCGATATCAAGGGTGATCATAATCAGATTCTGGTCGAAAAGGACCGGCGTATCACGGTTCGGCACGTCAATGCCCTCAAGAACGCGGGACTAAAGCACATCGTGGTGCCACGTGATTACCTGCTCGGAAAGGTGCTTGTCAGCGATGTCGTCGATTCCGATACCGGGGAGGTCGTCGCACAAGCCAATGCCCCGGTCACCCACGAATTCTTGGAAAAATGCAGCGCCTGCGGCATTACGTCCATCACCACGATCTATACCAACGATTTGGACCGCGGGTCTTACATCTCGGACACCTTGCGGGTCGATCCGACGCGCTCCGCGGCGGAGGCGCAGGTGGAAATCTACCGCATGATGCGTCCCGGCGAACCGCCGACACGGGACGCCGCCGATAGCCTGTTTAAGAACCTGTTTTTCAGCCCTGACCGCTATGATTTATCCGCGGTGGGCCGCATGAAGTTCAATCGGCGGGTCGGGCGCGCGGAGCCGGAGGGAGCAAGCGTTCTGTCGAAGGAAGACATCATCGATGTGCTCAGGGTGTTAATCGATATCCGTAACGGAAATGGAACCGTCGATGACATCGACCACCTTGGAAATAGGCGCGTGCGTAGCGTGGGCGAAATGGTCGAAAACCAGTTTCGCATCGGCTTGGTGCGGGTCGAGCGGGCAGTCAAGGAGCGCTTGAGTCTTGCGGAGTCGGAAGGGACCATGCCGCAGGAACTCATCAACGCGAAACCGGTGTCGGCGGTCATCAAGGAGTTTTTCGGCTCGAGTCAGTTGTCGCAATTCATGGATCAGAATAACCCGCTGTCGGAGGTCACGCACAAACGCCGCATCTCCGCGCTCGGTCCCGGGGGACTTACCCGCGAGCGGGCCGGTTTCGAGGTGCGCGATGTGCACCCCACGCATTATGGCCGGGTGTGTCCGATCGAGACGCCGGAAGGACCGAATATCGGTTTGATTAATTCGCTCGCGGTGTACGCGCGGACTAACCGTTACGGTTTTCTCGAGACGCCCTACCGAAAAGTCGCGGACAGCAAGGTGACGACCGAGGTGGGATACCTGTCCGCAATCGAGGAGGGCCAGTACGTCATCGCCCAAGCAAACGCAAAGCTGGACGCCGCCGGCCGGCTCATCGATGACCTGGTCTCGTGCCGCTATCAGAATGAATTCACCTTGTCGACGCCCGATAAGGTCGAGTACATGGATGTCTCACCGAAACAGATCGTGTCGGTGGCGGCGTCGCTCATCCCCTTCCTCGAGCATGACGATGCCAACCGCGCGCTCATGGGCTCCAATATGCAGCGCCAAGCCGTGCCCACGCTGCGCGCGCAGATACCGCTGGTCGGGACCGGTATGGAACGCGCTGTCGCGATCGACTCGGGCGTCGCGGTGGTGGCCGAACGCAGCGGCGTGGTCGATTCGGTGGATGCCAGCCGCATCGTGGTGAGGAGCGAGGAGGACGACACCGCTGCGGGTCAGCCGGGCGTCAATATTTACAATCTTACCAAATATACCCGCTCGAACCAGAACACCTGCATCAACCAAAGGCCCCTGGTGCGACCGGGCGATCGGATCGCGCAAGGCGATGTGTTGGCCGATGGCCCCGCCACCGATCTCGGCGAGCTTGCGCTAGGGCAAAATATGCTGGTCGCCTTCATGCCTTGGAACGGTTACAACTTCGAGGACTCGATATTGATTTCCGAGCGCGTCGTCGAAGAAGACCGCTACACCAGTATTCACATCGAAGAGCTCAACTGCATCGCCCGCGACACTAAGCTCGGACCGGAGGAGATCACGGGGGATATTCCGAACGTGAGCGAGGGCGCGCTCGGAAAGCTGGATCAGTCGGGAATCGTCTATATCGGCGCCGAGGTCAACCCCGGTGATATTCTGGTGGGCAAGGTCACACCGAAAGGCGAGACGCAACTGACGCCTGAAGAAAAACTACTACGGGCGATCTTCGGTGAAAAGGCTTCCGACGTGAAGGACACCTCGCTACGGGTGCCCTCGGGGATGAGCGGGACGGTCATCGATGTCCATGTGTTTACGCGCGACGGGATAGAGAAGGATGCCCGGGCCTTGGAGATCGAGACGGCGGAGCTCATGCGAGTCAAGCAAGACTTCGATGACCAACTGCGGATCCTGGAAGATGACGTTTATCAGCGCATCGAGAAAGCCTTGCTCGGCAAGGTAGCCTACGGAGGTCCGGGCGGTCTGAAGGCCGGAACCAAGATCACCAAGGCCTATTTAGAAGGGCTGAAGCGCGAGAAGTGGCTCGACGTCAAAGTACGCAACGAAGAGGTGCAGGCGCAGCTCGATCGTTTGGCGGCCTTGGTAGCCCAGCAACAGCAAGAGTTCGATCGCCGCTTCGAGGAAAAGCGGTCGAAAATAACCTCCGGCGATGATCTTGCCCCCGGTGTGCTGAAGATGGTCAAGGTCTATCTCGCGGTTAAACGCCGTGTTCAGCCCGGTGACAAGATGGCCGGCCGGCACGGCAACAAGGGTGTCATTTCAACCATCGTGCCCGTCGAGGACATGCCGTTCATGGAAGATGGCACCCCGATTGATATTGTGCTCAACCCCTTGGGCGTTCCTTCGCGCATGAATGTGGGCCAGGTATTGGAGACACATCTCGGGTGGGCGGCGAAAGGCGTCGGCGAGCGCATAGGGAAGATGTTGGACGCCGCGGCCAAGATGATCGAGATGCGGCAGTTCTTAGAGCGCGTCTATAACAGTAGCGGCAAACAGGAAGAGTTTTCCGCGCTTAGCGACGAGGAGATCCGCGCGCTCTGCATGAATCTCCGCCAAGGTGTCCCGGTGGCCACGCCGGTCTTTGACGGGGCCTCGGACCGGGAGATTAAAGACTTGCTAAAACTCGCGGGCTTACCCGAGAGTGGCCAGGCGGTCCTGCGTGACGGCCGTACGGGTGTGCTCTTCGATCGTCCCGTGACCGTGGGGTACATGTATATCCTCAAGCTTAACCACCTTGTCGATGACAAGATGCACGCGCGCTCCACCGGTCCGTACAGTCTGGTGACGCAACAGCCCTTAGGCGGAAAGGCGCAGTTCGGAGGCCAGCGGTTCGGGGAGATGGAAGTGTGGGCGCTCGAGGCCTACGGCGCCGCTTATACGCTACAGGAGATGTTGACCGTCAAATCCGATGACGTGAATGGGCGCACCCGGATGTATAAAAACATCGTTGACGGGGACCATCGCGTGGAAGCCGGAATGCCGGAATCCTTCAACGTGTTGTTGAAGGAGTTACGCTCTTTGGCGATCGACATCGAACTCGATCAGAAGTGATGCCTTATCGCATCGGATCATTTCTCGGGTCCGCCTGAAAGGTCCCGGGAAGGAGGAATAGCCTTGAAAGATCTATTGAATCTCCTCAGGCAACAGGGGCTGAGCGAGGAATTTGACGCCATCACTATCGGCATCGCTTCGCCGGAGAAGATCCGATCCTGGTCCTACGGTGAGGTCAAGAAGCCGGAGACGATCAACTACCGGACCTTCAAACCGGAACGCGACGGTCTATTCTGCGCCAAAATTTTTGGGCCGGTAAAGGACTACGAATGCCTGTGCGGAAAGTACAAGCGGCTCAAGCACCGCGGGGTGGTCTGTGAGAAATGCGGTGTTGAGGTCACCCTGGCCAAAGTCCGGCGCGAGCGGATGGGCCATATCGAGCTCGCCAGTCCGGTGGCCCACATCTGGTTCTTGAAATCATTACCCTCACGCATGGGTTTGGCTCTGGATCTTTCCTTGCGGGAAATCGAACGCATCCTCTATTTCGAGGCCTACGTCGTCATCGATCCCGGTACTACGCCGCTCGAACGCGGCCAATTGCTGACCGAGGAGATGTATCTGGATTCGATGGAGCAATACGGCGATGAATTCAACGCTCGTATGGGCGCCGAGGCCGTGCACGCGCTCCTTCGGACGATCAAGCTTCGAGTCGAGATCGCCAAGATCCGCGAGGCGCTGCCAAACACCGCCTCCGAGACGAAGTTAAAAAAGCTCAATAAACGCCTCAAGCTGCTCGAGGCGCTCGTGTCCTCGGGTAACCGTCCCGAATGGATGGTCATGACTGTGCTGCCTGTCCTGCCGCCGGAATTGCGCCCGCTGGTCCCGCTCGATGGCGGCCGCTTCGCTACCTCTGATCTTAACGATCTTTACCGGCGCGTGATCAACCGGAATAACCGCTTGAAGCGCTTGTTGGATCTCAGCGCCCCGGACATCATCGTCCGCAATGAGAAGCGCATGCTGCAAGAGGCCGTGGACGCGCTGCTCGATAACGGACGCCGGGGCCGCGCCATCACGGGTACCAACAAGCTCCCGCTGAAATCCCTTGCCGACATGATCAAGGGCAAGCAAGGCCGGTTCCGGCAGAACCTGCTCGGCAAACGCGTCGATTATTCCGGGCGCTCGGTGATCGTGGTGGGGCCGACGCTGAAGCTGCACCAATGCGGGTTGCCCAAAAAGATGGCGCTGGAATTATTCAAGCCTTTCATCTTCAGCAAATTGGAGCGCCTGGGCATGGCCACCACGATCAAGGCCTCGAAGAAGATGGTGGAGCGCGAGGGCCCGGAGGTATGGGACATCCTCGAGGACGTGATCCGTGAGCACCCGGTACTGCTGAACCGTGCGCCGACCTTGCACCGGCTCGGGATACAGGCCTTCGAACCGGTGCTCGTCGAAGGCAAAGCGATCCAACTACATCCCTTGGTTTGCACGGCGTTTAACGCCGACTTCGACGGCGATCAAATGGCGGTGCACGTGCCCTTGTCGATCGAAGCTCAGCTTGAGGCGCGCACCTTGATGATGTCGACCAATAACATACTCTCCCCGGCCAATGGCGAACCCATCATCGTGCCAACGCAGGATGTTGTTTTGGGCTTGTATTACCTGACCCGGGAGCGTGCCGGGGCTACCGGCGAGGGTATGGCTTTGACCGATCTCGATGAGGTGCATCGCGCTCATGCGAGCGGTTCGGTCGATCTGCACGCCCGCATCAAGGTGAGGATCCGTGAGGTCGTTCAAGACCAATTCGGGCAGCGCCGGGAGGTTACGCGGCGGGTCGAGACCACGGTCGGACGGGCCTTGTTATCGCAAGTGCTGCCGAAGGAGCTTCCGTTCGACCTCATCAACAAGGAACTGAATAAGCGCTCCATCTCCAATCTGATCAATGCCTGTTATCGCCAATTGGGTCTCAAGGATACCGTGATCTTCGCGGATCGGCTCATGTACACGGGTTTTTACCATGCCACACGCGCGGGAATATCCATCAGCGTAAACGACATGGTGGTCCCGGAGGAGAAAAAAGAGATCATTGCCAGGGCGGAAGGCGCGATCAAGGAAATCGAGGGGCAATACGCGTCGGGCTTGGTTACCAAGGGTGAGCGCTATAACAAGGTCATCGACATCTGGTCGCATACAAATGATCAAGTGGCTAAAGCGATGATGGACAAGCTCGGTACGGATCTGGTCAAGGTCCAAGGCAAGGACATCCGCCAGACCTCGTTCAATTCGATTTTCATGATGGCCGATTCCGGCGCCCGCGGATCGGCGGCGCAGATCCGCCAGCTCGCGGGCATGCGCGGATTGATGGCCAAACCGGACGGGTCGATCATCGAGACGCCCATCACTGCCAACTTCAGGGAGGGCTTGGACGTCTTACAGTATTTCATCTCGACGCATGGCGCGCGCAAGGGCCTTGCCGATACGGCGTTAAAAACCGCCAACTCGGGCTATCTGACCCGCCGCCTGGTGGATGTGGCGCAAGACCTCGTGGTCACCGAAGAGGACTGCAAGACCACGGAGGGATTTCTCATGGCGCCGATCATCGAAGGCGGTAATGTGGTGGAGCACCTCCGCGACCGGGTACTCGGGCGGGTGGTGGCGGAGGATGTACGCCGGGCGGGCGAGGGTGGGGTCGTCGTGCCCGCTGGCACCCTATTGGATGAGCGCTGGGCCGAGCGCATGGAGGCCGCCGGTGTGGACCAGGTGAAGGTGCGTTCGCCGATTACCTGCCGGACGCGCTATGGAGTCTGTGGCGCCTGCTACGGCCGCGATCTCTCGCGCGGGCATCTGGTTAACGTGGGCGAAGCGGTCGGGGTGATTGCGGCGCAGTCAATCGGCGAGCCCGGCACGCAGTTGACCATGCGCACCTTCCATATCGGCGGCGCCGCCTCGAGGGCGGCGGCGGCAAACAGCATCGAAGCCAAGTCGAAGGGAGTTATCCGGCTCCATAGCATCAAATTGCTCAAGCACGAAACGGGAACCTACGTCGCGGTGTCCCGGTCGGGCGAAATCTCGGTCGTGGACGAGTTCGGGCGGGAGCGGGAACGCTACAAAGTCCCTTACGGCGGGGTGCTGACGGTTACCGACGGGTTCGAGGCTCAGCCCGGGCAGGTGATCGCGACTTGGGATCCCCATACTCACCCCGTTATTACGGAAGTGGCGGGCGTGGTGGCGTTCGCGGATATCATCGAAGGGGTCACCGTGATCCGGCACATCGATGAGATCACCGGTTTGACCAGCATCGTGGTGATGGATCCGAAACAACGGCCGTCCAGCGCCAAAGACCTGCGGCCGGTCGTCAAGCTTGTCAACGCCCAGGGTACGGATCTCAAGATCCCGGGCACGCAGATCCCAGCGCACTATTTCCTGCCGCCGCGCGCCATTGTGAACGTCGAGGACGGCGCCAACGTGAAGGTCGGGGATGTCATCGCGAGACTGCCCCAGGAATCCTTGAAAACCCGCGACATCACGGGGGGATTGCCACGCGTGGCCGATCTGTTCGAGGCGCGCCGGCCGAAAGAGGCCGCCGTCCTTGCCGAGGTCTCGGGGACGGTCAGCTTCGGCCGCGACACCAAGGGAAAGCAACGTTTGGTGCTCACCGACCAGGCGGGCGAACAAACGGAGATCCTTATCCCGAAATGGCGTCAAGTCGCCGTGTTTGAAGGAGAGCATGTCGAGAGGGGCGAAGTGATCGTGGATGGCGCGCCGGACTCGCACGATATTTTGCGACTGAAAGCCGTCTATGCGTTGACGAATTACATCGTCACTGAAGTGCAGGACGTATACCGCCTGCAAGGGGTGAAGATCAACGACAAGCATATCGAGGTCATCGTGCGCCAAATGCTGCGCAAGGTGGAAATCACCGACCCCGGCGATACGCGCTTTCTTCTAGGTGAGCACGCCGAAAAGGAGCGGGTTCTCGATGAAAACGAACGCGGCGCGCGGGAAGGCAAGAAACCGGCGCGGTGGATGCAGATGCTGCTCGGAATTACCAAGGCTTCCTTGGCCACCGAATCGTTCATCTCGGCGGCGTCCTTCCAAGAAACGACGCGGGTTTTGACCGAGGCGGCGGTGACCGGGAAACGCGACGAGCTGCGCGGGCTCAAGGAGAACGTCATCGTTGGGCGATTGATCCCGGGCGGAACGGGATTCGCCTTTCACGGGGAGCAGCGCAGCCAGCGTGAGCACCCCGCGGATCTGGCAACCCGCTTCGCCGATCTCGGCGGGGCGGATGTGGCGGCGGGTTAGGGGACGTTGGCGTGCATGGAGTAGCGCGAGATCGTGAAAGATTAGGCCAGTTGTAACTTGACAGTTGGTGAGTCGAATTATTAGAATTCCACGATTTTGACAGGCCGGAGCGATCCGGCCTGTTGTTTTTTTAGAAGCGGCCGGAATTAATCGCCGCACAAGGTGCTCATTTACGAATGGCTACGATCAATCAACTGGTCAGGCGTCCACGGAAACAACAGCGGCTAAAAAGTACCGTGCCGGCGCTCGAAGGGTGTCCGCAGAAGCGCGGTGTCTGTACGCGCGTCTATACGACCACCCCCAAGAAACCGAACTCGGCTCTGCGGAAGGTCGCGCGCGTGCGCCTCACCAACGGCTATGAAG
>JBOIDH010000025.1:0-12131 GCA_050740495.1 Gammaproteobacteria bacterium
CGCAGACCGGAGCAGCGGCGGTCGGGTTGGCGCTCCGGCACATAACGACCTGCGATCCCCTTTTCACGGCCTCGCTGCGGGCAACCGCGATGGAGTCCAACAGGTGAAAAGTATCTGACTTGAGCCGGTTGTTTTGCAGAAATTGACTGACGGAAGGCGCGGCCATGCCAAGAAGAATGGCCGCGACACCGAGCGTCACCACCAGTTCAACTAAGGTGAAACCACGGGAGTCAGTAGTCTTAAAAATCGTTCGATTAAAACGCATGCCGCTTCCTCGCATGGGTTCGATCCTTGTAGGTAATCACGCTCAGCAGCCGCCTTACCCGTGTTGGCGCTGCTGGTTCCGATTCAGCATTAGCGTCCTTGAAAAATGAAACTTTAGGGAAGGCCACCGTCTTTCGCGGCGACGCTGGCTCGGGGAGGTTTAGAACCGTAGAGCTTTTCAATCCGCAGGGCGTAGTCGCCTATCGGACTACGCGAGAATGCAAACGCCCCGCTCATCAAGCGGCGGCCCTTATTATCGGCCGTTTCTTGATTTACCGGACAGTCGATGTCCGGGGCCTACCCCCTTCTACCGAGGGACAAGCTTAATTTCGAAAAGCTTCGGCCACAGTTTGCCGGTAACAAACAGGCGGTCGTTCCGCGCGTCGTAAGCGATCCCGTTCAGGACATCGACGCGGATTGCTCTGTCGGCTTCACTGAGCAACCCGCGCAAATCAATCCAGCCCGTGACGCGACCCGTTTGCGGCGCGATCCTGGCTATCCGATCGGTCTTCCATAAATTCGCGAACAGTTCGCCACGGACAGTTTCGAGCTCGTTCAAATGAGTGACCGGCGTCGCGCCCTCGCGCACTGCCAAATTGCCTGTCTCACGAAATGTAGTTGCATCGAGGAACCGCAGCGTTGCCGTACCGTCGCTCATGATGAGCCGCTTACCATCGTGGGTGATCCCCCAACCTTCGCCGAAATAATTGAACGTCCGCTTGACTTGAAAATTCATCCGGTCATACACGAACCCGAGCTTCGAGGTCCAGGTCAACTGCACGAGATCCGGCCCCCAGCTTGTCAAACCCTCCCCGAAGTACTGATGGGGTAGTGCGGTCTGCTGTAACACCCTGCCCGTTTCTAATTCGACTTTCCGGAGCGTCGAACGGCCGTTAACCCCCGTGCTTTCGTAGAGGTAGCCGTCAGCGTAGGTCAAGCCCTGCGTAAAGGCATTGCGATCGTGGGGATAGACGCGCACGACCTCGTACCCATGCGTGGGTGCTCTCTGGTTCACAACGCTCCGCTCTAACGAGGAAGATGTGGTTATGATGAACGGAAAGCCCAGCGCTAGAACTGCAAGAACGATCACACGATTTCGAAAGCCCAAAACCAGATGTAAGAGGTTGGAATGCGTTTTATTCATTATCGCAAATCATGAAAAGATGCGAACTGGCAGCGTGTTATTCCGGTTCCAGTTCAAAAGTAGAACGCGGCCGACGAGCGAGCGACGAGACATACCGTAGATGGTAGGCGAGGAGCGAGCGAGGAAAACCAGGCCCAAGGAGGGGTCTGCTTGGCGCGCCGAGGATGCAAGGCGACAAAGCTATACGAATGAAATGGAAGCGGGATTAAGAAGCGACCACCGATCCTACGTATACACATGCCAGCGCAAAGTAAACGACGAAACTGAGCAACAACAACGCCTGTGAGGCACGGCTCGGACGCGCCCATTGCGGTAATTCCGGGGACAAGTAGCGATAGTTCAAGTAATACAGGGCGAGCGGGAATATCACTGTCCCGGTGAATCCGATCACGGCGCTCGTGAGGATCAACGGACCCGGCGCATCAAGCAGCATGGTCAAGGACGTGATTAGGGTGAGTACTCCTAAGAAAACATAGTAGAGATAGCGCATCTCGTAGCGCCGCGTCTTCGGAAACAGCACATGGACAATGTCGGCTTGGATGCGGCTCACCGCATCGGCGGTCGCCAACCAGGTATCCGTTAGAAACGCCGCGGCGACAATGAGAAATAAGACGCGCCCCACCTCACCCCAGCTCACCTCGAAAAATTGGCTCTGCACCACCGCCAGTTGGTACCCCTCGGGCAACAAGCCTTGAGGAAACAAGAGCGCGTAGGCGAGAAGACAGGTCATCAGCGTGGTCAAAAGGTTGCCAATGATCCCGAAGGAGACATCAGCACGCAGGAAGCGGCGCCACGATCGCCACCGTCGTGCGTTCTCGGGTGCGCTTTCGGGAAGATTGCCGTCGTGGCTGGCGATTTCTGGTTTACCCGCGAGCGGTCCGGTGATTCTCCCCATGTGCACGGCCATCCCGCTGCCCTTGTCCCGCAACCAATAGGAATAGAACAACGCCCAAAAACCGCCGAGCCCAGCGAAACTGACGGCCGTAAGGAGCTTCGTCGCATCCCGCGGATCCCAGGGTCTCGGCATCGGGCCCGTCGATCCATAGAGTCCTGGTAGGAACTCGGGAATCGACCTTACCACGTCAAGTTGGGTGCAAGCCCAGAGCAAGCCAAAAACGGTCACGGCCGCCACCGCCTTCATGAATCGTTCGATGAAGGTGTAGATAACGCCGCTTGTGAGGAGGGCGATGAGGAAGACGGCGATCGAGACATACCCCCAGAAAAGCGTTTGACCGCGTTGCGTCCAGCCCTTTGGAAAATCGGCGAGCGCCGCGATCGCCGTGCCCCCCGCGCTTGCGAAGGCGCCGAACCAGAGAAACGAAAGCGTCATCAGCAACCACAGGAAGATGCCGAGACCACGGTGGAGACGGATAAACCCGTGAAATATACTTTCCCCCGTCAATAGGGTGTAACGCCCGATCTCGATGTTGAGCGGGTATTGCAGGAGGCAGGCGGGAATCAACACCCACAGAAAAGTTAAACCGTATTTTGCGATGATGTAAGGCCACCATATCAGCTCTCCGCTCCCCTGCGCGAGCGCCAACCACACAACGCCGGGGCCAAGCGCCGCCCACCAGCCAGGAAACGGCGGTAACGGTCTCCGGCCGTAGCACCTGTCGGCGTGGCCATCGGCGCCGAAGAGATCCGAAGCGCGCACGGCCGGCGTCGTAGCTACCAATATTCTAGGCGGGAGGCGCCGACCGCTTCCAAGGCTCAAGCGCCTCTATCCCCGCATACCAACGCCGGATTTCGGTATGCGGTGCCATCGGGTAAGCGGCCGCTTCGGCGAGCGCGAGCGGAGCGCCTACGGAATAATCGGCTAGAGTCGTGGATTTACCGGCCAACCACGTTCGTCCCATGAGGTGATTGTCGAGAACGCTGGCAAAACGATGGAAGCGCTCTTCTGCCTTTTTGAGCTCCGCCGGATCAGGGCAGCCGAGGTTCAGAAATCTCTTTACTAGATGTTCGTAAATGTAAATCCCGCACGCACTGCCGAAATGCGCGAGCCCCCAACACTGCCAACGGCTGATGTCGACTTGCGCCTTGGCATCAGCGGGCCAAAGCGTCGATCCGGGCTTCTTTGAACAAAGGTACTGCATGATGGCGTTTGATTCCCATAACACGAAATCCCCGTCAACCAGGGTGGGAATCATGTGATTGGGGTTCAATTGCAAAAACTCGGGCTTCATCTGCTGACCGCTCGAAAGATCCACGGTTTCCAGCTCGCAGTCGAGGCCTAGGTGATAAATGACCGCAAGTACACGCCGCGAATTCGGGGAGACTGGAAAATGATACAGTTTCATGGACCACCTCTTGCTGCTGTTAGTGCCGCCATCCTGGATTTCAACGCTCCGAAACGCCCGCTAGCTCGTTCCATTTATTCAACACCGCGCAAAAAAGATCCGCCGTGCGCTCGGCATCGTAGATCGCGGTATGTGCTTCGGCATCATCCCAATCCAACCCTGCCGCTTGGACCGCGCGCGATAATACCGTCTGGCCGACGGCCAGACCCCCGAGGGTCGCGGTATCAAAGGTGCTGAACGAGTGAAACGGGTTGCGCTTGATACCCGTCCGCGCGACCGCCGCTTTGATAAAGGCCAGATCAAAGGAGGGGTTGTGTCCCACCAAGATTGCCCGAGTGCAGCCCGTTTTGGCGACCACCTGACGTACAAACTCGAAAATACTCTCTAAGGCCTCGTGCTCGGGCGCCGCAAAGCGGAACGGGTGGTGCGGATCGATCCCCGTAAACTTCAAGGAAGCCTGATTGAGATGAGCGCCCGGAAACGGTTGTACATGACAGGCGACCGTCTTTTCGCGCCGCCACTCGCCTCTCTCGTCGCTCATTACCGCCACGGCCGCGATCTCCAGCAAGGCGTTAGTCGCTGGATCGAAACCGCCGGTTTCCACATCCACAACGACGGGCAAAAAGCCACGGAAACGCGACGCCATCAGGCGCCTGGATCGCATGTCGCTACTCATGCGTCACCAGGGTCCAGTCACAGGTCGCTCCGGCCCGAAAGGGTATTAGCTCATCATTTCCGAATGGGTACTTACGTGGGACGATCATGGGCGCCTTGCGGAGCGTAAGCTTCTCGCTCGTCCTCGGCAATCCGTAAAACGCCGCGCCGTGGCCGCTCGCAAACCCATCGAGGTGATCCAAGCTCCCCGCCTCATCGAAGACTTCCGCGTAAAGCTCCAAGGCCGCGTGCGCGGTATAAATCCCGGCACATCCGAAGGCCCGCTCCTTGGCCGCGCGCGCGTGCGGCGCGCTGTCGGTGCCGAGAAAAAACTTCGGGTTGGCGCTGGTCGCGGCCTGCACCAATGCCCGCCGGTCTTCCTCGGTCTTGAGCAAGGGCAAACAATAGTGATGGGGTTGCAGTCCGCCATGGAACAAGGCATTGCGGTTGAGCAGTAAATGATGCGCGGTGATCGTGGCCGCCAAGGTCGCGGGGCCGGTGAGAACGTACTCGACCGCCGCGCGCGTCGTAATGTGCTCCAACACCACCTTAAGACCGGGAAACCGCCGGATGATCTGGTCCAACACCCGTTCAATAAAAACACGCTCGCGGTCGAAAACATCCACGGCCGGATCGACGACCTCACCGTGCAGCAGCAAGGGCATGCCGAGATTCTCAAGCTCCGCGAGCACCGGATACGCCTTGCGGATGTCGGCCACGCCGCGGTTCGAATGAGTCGTCGCCCCGGCCGGGTAGTATTTTACCGCCACCACATGGCCGCTTAGCTTGGCCTTTCGGACCTCGTCGATTCCAGTCTCCTCGGCGAGATAGAGCGTCATGAGCGGCTCGAAGCGTAGGCCGCGAGGCAGTGCATCAAGGATGCGTGCGCGGTATGCCAAGGCCGCGGCCGTGGAAGTGACGGGCGGGTCGAGATTCGGCATCACCACGGCGCGAGAGAAACGCATCGCGGTGTGCGGCAATACGTTCGCCATCCACGGTCCGTCCCGGAGATGAACGTGCAGATCATCGGGTTTTCTAATGGTTAATTCCATGCACGGCTTGGGGACAAGTGCATACGCCGGCGCAACGGCGGCTCTAAAGAACTTCCTCGATTTACACGATATATCGCCAACGCTTTTTGAATGAGCTGGGTACTCAGGGGTATGTCGCAATTCAAGGACCGCGGATCAGGACGCCGCTCGGCTGCGGTGCACCCCGTAACCCATCGCAGACTTTGAGACTATGAACCCCAACATCATCCCTGGGTACCGAATCGAGCGCCGCATCGGCAAGGGCGGGATGGCCTCCGTGTATCTCGCGATTCAAGAATCGCTGCACCGCGCGGTGGCTCTCAAGATCCTAACCAATTTTGACTCCCCGGAATTTTCCGAGCGGTTTCTCAACGAGGGCCGCATCATCGCGCAACTTTCGCATACGAACATCATTACCATTCATGATATCGGGATCGCGAACGGGCTGCATTATATCTCGATGGAGCATATCGAGGGGGGCGATCTTAAGCAGAGACTCAAAGGCGGCCTCGGCCCGGCGTTCGCCCTTGATGTGATCGAGCGGATGGCGAGCGCCCTCAAGCTCGCGCATCGAAGAAACATGGTGCACCGGGATGTGAAACCCGCCAACATCCTGTTCCGGGACGAGACCACGCCTATTCTGACCGATTTTGGGATCGCCAAGCAGGTCGGCCTGGAAAAGAATGTCACCATCACCGGAACGATCCTGGGCAGCCCTCACTACATGAGCCCCGAACAAGCCCAAGGTAGAGAAGTCGACTGCCGTTCCGATATTTACAGCCTTGGTATCGTTTTCTACGAGATGCTGACCGGCGTAAAACCTTTCGATGACGAGTCGGATATCAAGACCATCGTAAAGCACATGAACGAGCCGATGCCGGCCTTACCCGAAGCGCACGCGCGCTTCGAGGAGATTGTCGGGCGCATGACGGCCAAACGGACCAAGGATCGTTACGCGGACGTCGACGAGTTGCTGAGTCACCTGAAAGACCTGCGAAACCGGCCCACGCCGCTTAGCACGGATACCAAAACGATAGTGCTGGCCCCCGCGGTCACGGCCGGCGAAGGGGTGCAACAAAATGATACTCCACCCCCCGGGAATGTTCACGTTCAATCCTCCTGGGGGCGCCGTGCCGTCTGGAGCGCGCTCGGGATCGGCGCCGCGATCGCCATCCTCGCCGGCTTCGCGACGCAACGCGCCGCCGCCCCGCCGGCGTTAACGGAAAACCCTCCGGAGAGCACACCCGCCGGGGTTCCGGTGGTGTCTGTTCCGAGCACCGTTCCGGCGGAAACATTCAGCCAGGCCGACGCATTATTCGAGGAAGGTATGGCCTATCGCAATGGCGAAAACACGCCCGTGGACGATGACAAGGCCTTCGATTTGCTCAAGCAAGCTGCTGAATTGGGCCATGGCAATGCACAGTATTATCTGGGGCTGATGCACGGGCAGGGCCGGGGAACGGCACAAAACCACGCGCACGCCATACGTTGGTATCGCCAGGCGGCGATGCAAGGCGTGGCCGACGCTCAATACTTCTTGTGCTTATCGTATGCCATCGGCCGCGGCGTCGATCCGGATCGCGTGCGAGCGTATGCGTGGTGCGAAGTGGCGGCTAAGCATGGCTCACAGGACGCCCACGAGCCGCTCAAGCTGCTCAAGGAAACAGTGCGGGGCGAGAGTTTGATCGCGGCGCAGCATATGACGGACGAGATCATGACGGGAATCGCCGCATCGGCCGAGGCGAAGAAATTGACCTCACCCGATGCGCTGTCCGCCCGGCAATTCTAGGAACGGACGCCGCGCGCGGCACTTCCTTGCGATGGCACGCGATAGACGAAGAATTCGCGTCCCCCGCCCAACGCGGCGTTAAACGGGGGGTAGGCGAAAATACTGCTGATAGAACGAGGATCCAACAGAAAGGGTAAGATCAAACCCTCCGGCTGGCGCGCTTCGATCCACAGATCGCCCGGTTCTAAAAAAAGCTCGACCGGGTACGCGTGAATAGCCACCGGCTCGCCCGGTTTTAAGGGGTTGCCATCCGCTTTTATTTTCTGCGCATACACCGCGAGCTTGCGCCGGTTTGTAATTTTCTTATACCTGAGATGGTGCCGCGTTAAAACCGCCGCGACGGGTTGCTCATGGGCCGTAACGACATAGGCTTGCGGCGGGTCTAATTTATGCGCTGTGGCTACCGCGCGATGATCGTCGAACCACCGCTTCTCCGTCACACCCGTATCGCGCCGCCGCAACTGCAAGGAGATCCGCGGTTGGGTTTTATTTCTTTCATACGCCGTATACAAATACACCGATCGGGGCATAGGCGTCATTCGGACCGTGCGTGTTATCGCCATGATCTTCTGTGCATGCGCGCGCACCACCTTAAGGAAGCTTTCAATACTGAGGATCTGCTCGGCAACGCGCTCACGGAGGTTTCTATGCGTCGGGTAGTTCCCCGGCGGATCCAGGCGATTCTCGACCAGAAACGAAAACGTGCCCAGCATTCCGGCCTTGTTACGCAAGTTCTTAAGGGATAAGCCACCGTTGGTAATCGGCTGGCGAATACTCGTGATCTCGCCAATGTAACGCTGGGCCGGCAAGCCCCGGCGTCGAACTTCGCGGACGATTTCGGGCAGCATGCGGTCGAGACTCAGGCGCCTGATCTCGGGCGCGATGTTGGCATTGTTGCCGATCTCAAACTGGGCATTGAAGTCCGTTAGGTAGCCCTCACGGCCCAGGGTTTTCTTTTTCAGGATGGCGGATTCATGGACATCGAGCACGACTTCCGGCCGTACGCGCAAGAGCAGATCATTGATCGCGCGGCTTTCGGGCTGGGACAAAAGCACGAAATCCGTGCTCAGATTCACATTATTGGCGTTGACGCGCCGATGGAGATCACGTCCGTCGGGGTTGGCGTTCGGGACGATAATGAAATCCGCGCCATCGAGCAGCGATTTCATGCCGCCCAGCGCAAGACTTCGCGCGACCAGCAATAGAGCCTCCCCGCCCGAAGGTTCGGTTCCGTGCTGCGTGCCGACGAGCAAGATTGTCAGGCGAGGTAACGAAGTGTTCTTGGTGGCGCGCACGGGCGGTGGCTTGGAAATCCATATGGCGTCGATAGACCGCCCACCAGCGGAGCGGCCTATTTGTTCCTTACGCACGCAAGGCGAAAGCAATGCGAGTTGCTCCGAGAACGTGCTGACTTCGGCGGAGGTGGTCAGGCGCATATATCCACTGCGCTCCAGCGCGCTTTCGGGGGCGAGCGGATCGCCCGCCGCTGCGATCGAGAACAGCAGCGCGACCGCGAGGCCGGCAAAGCGAAAGCATGAGTTCATATTTTTATCACTTTGAAGAGCGGGCGCGCCTGGGCACATCTCGACGCTTAGCCAGCAGCCTGTGCTTCGCGCAGGACACGGCGGAGGATCTTGCCCACGCTCGACTTTGGAAGCTGGTCGCGAAACTCGATATGTTTCGGTAGCTTGTAAGCGACAAGATTTTCCTTGCAATGCGCGTGTAGCTCTTGCGCGCTCAGTGCCGGATCGCGGCGCACGAGTACCAGCTTGACGGCCTCGCCGGTGTCCTCATCCGGCACCCCGACCACCGCCGCCTCGAGAACCCCTGGGTGCGCCATTACGACCTCCTCGATCTCGCTGGGACAAACGTTGAATCCCGACACCAGGATCATGTCTTTCTTGCGATCTACCAAGCGCATAAACCCGCGCTCATCCATGCTCGCGATGTCGCCCGTCTTCAGCCATCCATCGGAGGTCAGCACTTTGGCCGTCTCGGCGGGCTGATTCCAATAGCCCTTCATTACTTGCGGACCGCGGATCCATAGTTCCCCGACGCTTCCCACCGGCACCGGGGCTCCGCTGTCGTCACGAATGCTGCATTCGGTTGAAGACACAGGGAGGCCGATGCTGCCGCTGAACTCCTTGAGGTCCAAGGGGTTCACGCATACCAAGGGGGAGGTCTCGGTCAGGCCGTAACCCTCGATCAGTATACAATTCGTGATTGCTTTCCAGCGCTCGGCGATGGCGCGCTGGACGGCCATGCCTCCGCCCACACAGATCTTGAGACTGGAGAAATCGAGATCCCTGAACCCCGGCGCATTCATGAGGTGATTAAATAGGGTGTTGACTCCGGTGATGCAGGTAAACCTGGAAGCGCGTAGCTCACTTACAAATGCTTTTAGATTGCGGGGATCCGTGATCAACCGATTCAACGCGCCAAGCTCGAGGAAGGTCAGGCAATTGATCGTGAACGCGAAGATATGATAGAGCGGTATCGCGGTAATCACGACTTCGTCGCTATCGCCCACGATGGGATCGTGCCACGCCAGCGATTGCAAGGTATTTGCGACTAGATTTCCATGCGTTAGCATGGCCGCTTTAGGAATAGCGGTCGTCCCACCGGTATACTGCAGCATAGCGAGGTCGGCGTGACCGATCGACACCCGATCGAGTTTGAGTCCCTTACCGATGTCAAGGGCTTCCCTGAAACCGAATGCTCCTCTGATCTCATGCTTGGGTACGAGGCGCTTGATCCGCTTTACCACAAAGTTGATGATCGCGCGCCGTGGCCAGGGCAGAAGGTCTCCCAAATCGGTGATTATGACGTTTTCAACACCAGAACCAGGCAGAGCTTTCTCCAACACATGGGCACAATTGCTCAGGATCACGATGGCCGAGGCGCCCGAATCCACAAGCTGGTGATGCAGCTCGCGGGGCGTGTACAAGGGATTCGTGTTCACGACGATCAAGCCCGCTCGCAATGCCCCAATGAGCGCCACGGGAAATTGAAGAAGATTCGGTAGCATGATGGCGATGCGGGCGCCGAGTTTGAGACCGAGAGGGTCTTGAAGGAACGCTGCGAACGCCCTGCTCAGCTCATCGAGCGCGGAATAAGTCAGGACGCCGCCCATGTTCGCGAATGCGGGGCGCGTACCATAGCGAGTAAAACATTGCTCAAATTGGTCCACTAGAGAGGAGTATCTTTGGATGCCGATGTCGGCCGGTACGCCTTGCGGGTAGGCTTTCAACCAGATACGTTCGGCGTACGGATCGCTTCGAGCCGGCGTGGCGACCGATGAGCCGCTAAGCGTGTTGTAAGCTAAACCCGTCATGGCAATACCCCCTATACCTAAATGTCCAGCGGCGACTGCTCAGAGCTTGTGAAAAAACCTACTGCACTCGGGATATCGCGTTCCGGCGGTGCTCGGAATCCTCATGTATTTCAACATACACTCCGGTTCCTGCGCTCCGGCGGAAAGCCAGGGCCAGGGAGTGGCCCTGTTTGGCGCGCCGAGGATGCAACGCGATCTCCCTTCGCTCGCGACGGTTTTTTCACAAGCTCTCAGTATACATAATGTGCATTTAGCACTCTGAGGTCCAAGCTTAGAACATGGACCCGAAACCCATGGCTACGCCCGCGCCAGCGGCCATAGCGGTCAAAATACTATTAGCGACATTATTACTCGTTAGCGTAACCTCGTTTTTTGCTTTCGGGCTACACCGCTACTTTACGATCGACTATTTTGTGGCGCAGCAATCCGCCATCAATAATTATTATGCGGTCCACCCCGAACGCACGGCCGCGGCCTTTATTCTCATTTATATTTTTGTTGCGGGCTTATCACTTCCCGGCGGTCTGGTATTGACGGTGGTCGCTGGAAATATCTTCGGACTCTGGTGGGGCACAGTGCTGGTCTCATGCGCCTCGACCGTTGCGGCTACCCTCGCGTTCCTCGCCTCCCGTTATTTTTTTCGCAACATCGTGCAACAACATTTCGGCGACCGCTTACGATTCATAAATGAGGGCATGGACAAGGACGGTGTTTTTTATCTCTTCAGCCTGCGGCTGTTGCCTGTCTCCCCGTTCCTCGTCATTAACCTTGTTATGGGCTTGACGTCGATGTCCGCCACGAATTATATCCTGGTAAGCCAGGTGGGCATGCTCATCGGCGCCATCGTTTGCGTGAACGCGGGCAGTCAGATCGCAAACATAGAATCCCTCGGGGACATTGTATCACCCGGACTGCTCGCGTCGCTTACACTCTTAGCCATCTTCCCTTTCATCGCCAAACGCATCGTGCGTGCGCTCAAAATACGGATCGAAAAGCTTAGAAGGCCAACGGGTACGCACCGCGGAAATCGTTGACGAGTCGCGCAATCATGAAAAGTCGACTTGTGGTGCTCACGTTGCTATTCGCGGCGCCCGCAGGTATCGGATTGCTTCTAACGGGGTCCCTCCCCCGTAGCGACGGTGAAATCAAGCTCACCGGTTTGCGGCACGAGGTCAAGGTGACGTTCGACCCCTGGGTATCCCTACCCTGCATGCCGCAACGCGAGAGGACGCGTTTTTTACCTTGGGCTTCGTGACCGCGGGCGACCGTTTGTTTCAGTTGGAATTATCGCGGTGCAAGGCAGCGGGCCGGCTAGCCGAGGTTTTCGGCGCCGGCGCGCTCGAAAGCGACCGCCGCCAACGGACCCTCGGCACGGAACGGGCCGCGGCAACCATCGTTGCCATGTTGCCGCTTAAGCAACGCCGCGTGCTCGACGCCTACGCCGGTGGGATCAATGCCTTCATTAACCAAACCACGATCTTGCCCTTTCGAGTTCTGGACCACCGGCCATCGTCCCGCCCCGTGGGCGCCGGCGGATAGCATCTTGGTGGCGATCAACATGTTTCAGCTTCTGACCTATACGGAGCGCGACGAACGCATGCTGAGCGTGATG
>JBOIDH010000026.1:0-12108 GCA_050740495.1 Gammaproteobacteria bacterium
GATCCCGGGCGCCGCGTACATGGTCTCGAACAGGTCCGAAATCAGGCGCCGCACGCTGTCATCGACGGCTGGCACGGGTTGTGCCTTTATCCGAAGGCGGGGATCCGGATAGTGCAATATATCTAAGATGGCCATGCCACGCGTTCTCCTGTCCGATCGCGTAAATCATAGCAGAAGCTGACTTTATACTTTAGAGAGCTTAGTGAAATTGCGGTTCTTGTTGCAAAAATTAATGAACAACATTAAACCTTTGCCGTAAGGGCGACACGACAATGAAAAAACATGTATTTCTGTTACTCTCCGCGTTGGCCACCCTACCTTGCTACGGCGAGGATTTGGCGCTCAACCCGAGCCACCCCGATCGCTATGTCGTTAAGCGTGGCGATACCTTATGGGACATTTCGGCGGTCTTCTTGAAGAAACCATGGCTCTGGCCACAGATTTGGCAGGTGAATCCGCAGGTGCGGAATCCGCACCGCATCTATCCGGGCGATATTCTTTATTTAACCTACCGAGACGGTAAACCCATGCTGGGGCTGACCCGGGGGAGGAACGTCAAATTATCGCCGTCGGTGCGCACCTCCGAGCACGACGACGCGCTGCCGGCGATCCCCCTTGATGCCATCTGGCCGTTCTTGAGCCGGCCACAGGTGGTCGGAGCGGGTGAGCTTGCCAACGCACCTTACATCGTCTCCAGTCAGGACGAGCATTTGGTGAACGGCTTGGGGAATCGTATCTATGTACGCGGCCGATTGGACGAGAAAGGCAAGCGCTACACGGTGGTTCGCTGCGGCGAGGTCTATCGGGAACCGCCGGCGGTGCAGGACGCCAATTATCGAGTCCTTGTCCGCAAGGATGTCGCTCAGGGCTACGCGTCGAATTGTCTGGGCGAGGGCGGTGACGATGTTCTAGGGTACGAAGCCCTCCATGTGGCCGATGCGGTCATCGACAGGCTGGGGGATCCGGCATCCGCCGTGATTACCAGTTCACAACGGGAGGTTTTGGCGGGCGATCGGCTGATCCCGGAAGCAAAAGGCGATTATCCGGAGTTCGTTCCGCATGCGCCGGACGGGGACGTTGCCGGATCGATCATATCGATCATGGATGCCGTCTCGCAGGTCGGGCCGCAGCAAGTCGTGGTGGTCAATCGGGGCGTGCAGGCTGGACTCGAGCCCGGGCATGTATTAGCGATCTTGCGTAGCGGGGTTATCGTCCGCGACGATGTGGCTGGAAGAGCATCGGGTGGAAGCTATGGCGGGGGATTAAGCCGGGAAGTCGAACTCCCGCACGAACGCATCGGGGAGCTGATGGTCTTCCGCGTCTTCCCGAACGTCAGCTATGCGCTGGTTATGAACGCCGATCGCTCCGTGTACCGCTATGATACGGTAAGCAATCCTTAAGCGCTTGGAGCGGCGCTCGCCCAGCGTTCCAAGCGCGAGCGGTGATAAGCTTGGTACGCTGAGCCTGGAGGACACGCGGGATGAGCGGGCGCATTGGATTGCCTTGCACCGTGCGCCGGGCATCGGGCCCAAGGCATTTTTTGATCTACTCGCGCGCTATGGGAGCGCGGAAGCTGTCTTCGCGGCCGGATCGATGGAACTTGAACGCCACGGTCTCGGGAGCGAAACCCTCGCGTTTATCAAAGCTCCGGATTGGCAGGCCGTCACCGCGGCCGTGCGGTGGTTACGCGAGGATGAGCATCAGCTTATTCTTTGGAGTGAGGAAGCCTACCCGCCGCTCCTACGCACGCTCTCCGACCCGCCGCCGCTGCTCTATGTCATAGGGGATCCGGGGATCCTCGCAAGGCCGCAGATCGCCGTGGTCGGAAGCCGCCACCCGACCGCCACCGGCGAGCAAACGGCACTCGAATTCAGCCGCCAGCTTGTGCTTGCCGGATGGGTCATCACCAGTGGGCTGGCCCTCGGCATCGATGCCGCGGCGCACCGCGGTGCGTTGCCGGCAAGGGGCGCGACGATTGCGGTCAGCGGTACCGGGCTCGACCTGATTTACCCGGCGCGCAATCGCGCCTTGGCGCTCGACATCCAGGCCTCGGGAGGCGCGATTGTCTCGGAGCTGCCTCTCGGCACCCCGGCGATCGCACGCAATTTCCCGCGCCGCAATCGGCTTATCAGCGGGCTCTGTCTTGGGGTGGTGGTCGTCGAAGCGGCGCTGCGTAGCGGATCGTTGATCACCGCGCGTTGTGCGATCGACCAAGGACGAGAGGTATTCGCGCTCCCCGGCTCCATCCACAATCCGCTCGCCCAGGGGTGCCATGGGCTGATTCAGCAGGGCGCAAAACTCGTCACCAGCGTCGCGGATATCCTGGAGGAGCTGAACTGCGTGCTTCCACCGCCAGCGCCGGTGGCCACCCGCACGCAAGCACCCCATGAGGCGTGCGAGGCACTCGATCCCGACTATCAGAGTTTGCTACATTGTATGGGTGCGGACCCTGTCTCGGTCGATACCTTGGTCGAACGCAGCGGATTGACCGCGAGCGCCGTGTCGTCCATGCTCTTGATACTGGAACTACGCGGATACGTGGGTGCGGAAGCATGCGGAGTGTACGTGCGGCAGGAGTAGATTGCCCTTTTGAACAGCGGCTACGCAGGCGGTCTTAAACCGCGTCACCCTGTTCGCACCTTACTGACTCGACGCGTCCGCGGGCGAATCCGCCTTGAACCAACGTTGTCTAGCCTAGGCTCGAACGCCTAAACATTCAGCGCATGCCGAAGAATTTATTAATCGTAGAATCTCCCGCTAAGGCGAAAACGATTGGCCGCTACCTCGGCACGGATTTTCGCGTGCTCGCATCCTATGGGCACGTGCGCGATCTTAAGCCCAAGGAAGGCGCCGTGGACACCGAGCATGGGTTTGCCATGCGCTATGAGCTCATAGAAAAAAACGTTAAACACGTCAATGCGATCGCCGAGACCATGCGTAAGTCGGACGCGCTCTATCTAGCGACCGACCTGGATCGCGAAGGCGAGGCGATTTCCTGGCATCTGGTGGAGATCCTGAAGGAGCGGGAGGTTCTGGATAACAAACCGGTATACCGGGTCATATTTCACGAGATCACCAAGCGCGCTATTGAGGAGGCCATCCAGAGCCCCAGGGTGTTGTCGGTCGATTTGGTCAATGCGCAGCAAGCGCGCCGGGCGTTGGATTATTTAGTCGGGTTCAACCTCTCGCCGCTGCTGTGGCGGAAGATCCGGCGGGGCTTATCCGCCGGGCGGGTGCAGAGTCCCGCGCTGCGCATGATCGTGGAGCGCGAAGAGGAGATCGAAGCCTTCGAGTCGCGCGAATATTGGTCCGTGGAGGCCCAGGCCAGGCAGCAAGCGCAAGCATTCGGCGCCCGCTTGGCCGTTTATCAAGGCGAGAAGCTCAAGCAGTTCAGCATCGTTACGAGCGCGGAGGCGGAAGCTATCCGGCAAAATTTACTTACCCTTGCCCAAGGGTGGCTCACCGTCGGCAAGGTCGAGAAGAAACAGCGCAAACGGCTCCCCCCGTCTCCCTTCATCACCTCGACCTTACAGCAGGAAGGCGCGCGCAAGCTCGGGTTTACGACACAACGCACGATGCGGATCGCGCAGCAACTCTACGAAGGGATCGATATCGGCGGCGGATCGGCCGGTCTTATTACCTATATGCGCACCGATTCGGTGAGTCTCGCCGGCGAGGCGCTGGAGCAAATCAGGAATTTCATCAGGGCGCGTTTCGGCGCCGGTCAAGCGCCGGCTCAGGCGCGGCGCTTTAAGACCCGGGCAAAGAACGCTCAGGAAGCTCACGAAGCGATCCGGCCGACCGCCATCCAACGAACGCCCGAGGAATTGAGGCCTCACGTGAGCGAGGAGCAATACCGCTTATACGATCTCATTTGGAAGCGTACGCTGGCCTGTCAGATGATCGATGCCATCATCGACACGGTCGCCGTGGATCTAACGTGCGGGACAGGTGTCGCGTTCCGGGCGACGGGCTCAACGGTGGTGGAGCCGGGGTTCATGGCCGTGTACCTGGAAGGCAAGGATGACGGAAAGAACGACAGCGACGAGGAAGTCTTACCGGCGATGAAAGCGGGTGATCGGGTGCAGCTCGCGGACATCACGGCGACCCAGCATTTCACCGAACCGCCCCCGCGCTACACCGAAGCGAGTCTGGTGCGATCGCTCGAGGAGCACGGCATCGGCCGCCCTTCGACCTACGCCGCGATTATCTCGACGCTGCAACAGCGCGAGTATGCGACCTTGGAAAGCAAGCGCTTCAAACCTACTGACGTCGGCAGGATTGTGAGCAGGTTCCTGACCGAGCATTTCAGCGACTATGTCGATTACGGTTTCACCGCGCGGCTGGAAGACGAGCTAGATGCGGTGTCTCGAGGCGAAAAGGAGTGGACACCGGTGCTCGAGCGTTTTTGGACGCCATTCAAGGGGCTGGTCGATAACAAAACCGAGACGGTCACCCGCCGCGACGCCACCCAGAAGCTACTCGAAGAGCAGTGTCCTCAGTGCGGTAAGCCCTTGGCGACGCGCTTGGGGCGGCGCGGCAGCTTTGTCGGCTGCACCGGGTACCCCGACTGTGACTATACCCGGAGTGTGGACGGGCAAAGCCAAGCTACGCCGGTCGTCCAGGTCGTCGCTGACCGGCATTGTCCCGAGTGCAATTCGCCGCTATTATTGCGCGAGGGGCGCTACGGTAAATTTATCGGTTGTGGTAGTTATCCGAAGTGCCGGTATATCGAGGCGGTGGAGAAGCCGGCGGACACCGGCGTCACCTGTCCCGAGTGCCGTAGCGGGCGTCTCGTGCAGCGCCGCTCTAAGCGCGGGAAGGTTTTCTATTCTTGTTCCGCCTACCCAAACTGCCGTTACGCGGTCTGGAACGAGCCCTTGGGTCAGCCCTGCCCGAAGTGTCATTGGGCGATCACGATGACGAAGACCACCAAGCGCGAGGGCGCCTTGCGCGTCTGCCCACGAACGGGATGTGGGTTCAAGGAGCCGTGGGTCGAACCGGCAAGCCTGTCCGCGGTATCTAATCGAGGCACCTCCGACTGCGTCTAATCGTAACATGTGCCCCAAGCTGCGCCGTCTTGAGCCTCGGAACCAAGGATTCATGGCCTTATGACAGTCCCTTTCGTAGCCGTTTTGGTCGGATCGGATGCCGACCTTCCGGTGATGGAATCCACGCTAGAGGTGTTACGGCGCTTGGGGGTCGCCGTCGAGGTGAGAATCGCGTCCGCGCACCGGACGCCTGCCGAGACCCGGGCCTATGTGCAGCACGCCGAGGAGCGCGGGGCCGCGGTTTTTGTTGCCGCTGCTGGGCTGGCCGCGCATCTTGCGGGGGCGGTAGCGGCGCTGACGGTCAAGCCGGTGATCGGCGTACCCATGGCGGGAGGGCCTCTGAACGGGCTCGATGCCCTGCTATCGACGGTACAAATGCCGGGCGGTGTGCCGGTGGCGTGCGTTGCCATCGGTCCAGCCGGTGCGAAGAACGCCGGCTATCTCGCGGCCGAGATCTTAGCGCTCCAAGACACGGAGATCGCGGAACGCTTGCGGGCGGAACGCTCGGCGACCGTGGAAGCGATCAAGCAAAAAAACCTCGCGCTCACGAAACGCGCCGGCTAGTGCTTCAAGCGTGGCATCTCGAGCGCGCCGCGCGGGTAATCGCGGCCGGCGGCATCATCGCTTATCCGACGGAGGCCGTGTTCGGGCTCGGGTGCGATCCGTTCAATTACCGCGCTGTTTCCAGGCTTTTAATGCTTAAGAGGCGGAGCGTCAAGAAAGGCGTGATCGTGATTGCCGCGACACTAACAGCGATAGAACGTCTTGTATGTTTTCCGAATGCGGTGAGGCGCGAGGAAATCGACCGCACTTGGCCCGGCCCGGTCACGTGGGTAGTGCCGGCGCGATCGTCTGTCCCGCCGTGGTTGACCGGTGACCGGCGTTACCTTGCGGTGCGGGTAACGGGGCATCCGATCGCCGCGGCGTTATGTCAGCGGGTGGGGGTCCTGGTTTCGACCAGCGCCAATCCCGCGGGCTGTGTTCCAGCCCGGGATCCCGCGCGGGTGCGGGCATATTTCAATGGAGCGATTGATTACGTTGTATCCGGACGGATCGGGGACGAGGCGGGCGTGAGCGAGATCCGCGATGGGGTGAGCGGGCGGGTTTTACGGCCTCGGTATGGAGGATCCACGACGGATGGATGCTCTGGTGGAGCATGAACCGCGCAGGGCGAATTTGATTTAGCGGCATACCGAGTTGCATTCAAAGGAGGATGCACAAGGGGCATCAAGGCCTTGAAAGCCGCTTGATCACGAATGTCGTCACGGTCCGCAATTTCGTGAAATTTCGCTTCGTTACGCCTTTGTAGCCGAGGTAGAAAACCGCGGGAGCTATAGTCAATAGATCGTCACGCTCACAGCGCTCGCGAGCTTGGCCACCGAGGAAGCCTTATAGTGTAATCCCATACAGGATTGATGTGGAGGTGAAGGTTTGCGTATGGAATTTAACACAGTATTGAACTCGGTTGATCCTCGATCTTGGGGCGGAGGCCTTCCGTCGAGCGTCAGCCGCGATTGGTGTTACAGAAGTCTTCTTCGAGATCTTTGACGCAACCCACTCGGACATTGAATATAGGCACCCATTAGGCCTCAAATACTTGGCAGAGCGGCTCAGTCCGTAGAGGGCGGAGGCCCTCGACGACAACTGGGAGATCTACAAGACGATGCCGAGGGGGGAGTGATGCCAATCTGACGTACTCGCCTTCGTTAAGAATTCATTCCAGCGGGCGCAGCTTGGGGATTGGGTTGCGTCTGAATGGAGGCCGGATGAAATTGATTGAAGCTTCAGCAACCGCGTGTAAAGATTTTGTTGTATTGCCAGGGAAATTGATATCCCGGTCTTTCTGGCCGTTGGACTTCATGTCGAGAGCAGCCGCGGACGATGTCGCGCAGCAACATCCGACCGGCGAATTCCAACAACCACAAGACTACTAACGACAGAACACCTGGAGTCTCGCCATGTTTCAATCCCGGCTACTTCGAGGATCACTAGAGAAGTACTTTTTAATCGCCAAAGCAACCTAAGGAGGTTTCAGATGCAATACGTCGATGGATTTGTTTTGCCCGTCCCGCAAGAGAACCTGCAGGCCTACCGTCGCATCGCGCAGAAGGCCGGCAAGATCTGGCGGGAGCACGGAGCCCTCGAGTACCGGGAATGCGTTGGCGACGACGTGAAGATGGGAAAGCTCACGTCGTTCCCGCAGAGCGTCAAGCTCAAGCCCGGCGAGACCGTGGTGTTCTCGTGGATCGTATTTAAATCGCGAGCGCATCGCGATCTGGTCAACGCAAAGGTGATGGAGGACCCGCGACTAGCGAAGATGATGGATCCGAAGTCGATGCCCTTCGACACCATGCGCATGGTCTACGGCGGTTTCAAGGTCTTAGTATAGGTTTGAGCGTGCGGTGCGCGTCCTCATGGAAGAATTATGACGATGCAACAACACATTGCCACCGAACACCGCCTTGATTTCCTGAGTATTCATAGCTATAGTTAGTGTGAGTTACTACGCTACATTAAGATAGGTGCCCAACAATGTGAGCGGGCGAAGTAACTGAAATGATTTTGATACCTCAAACCCGGAGCAACAACCGATGGCAAAAGCAATGAAACCTGCGGTGAAGACTGCGAAAGCACCCCCTAAGGTCACGCGGAAAGCGAGCAGCCCGAAGAAAACGCCCGCAACAAAACGCCCGACGAAAAAACCCACTACCGCGAAGAAGCCCGGCGGGAAGAGATAGGCCGCACTTCGAGTGACGCGGCGCGCGGCGTCGCATGCGATGCTCGTGCGCGGTTCTTGCGCGGTCCGGTGGTCGGGCACTGTCACTTTGTCGGCGTGCGTTGTTCGTTGGTCAGGAGCACCCTGGGATCCTCAGATCTAGCTCGGGGAAGGCATGCGGATGTAGGGTGACAAGAATCCTCGACACCCTAACGCTATCCAAGATGCTCTTGTCCGCACCTTTCTCGCGTTCCTGACAGCCTGCTTTCGCTCTCGCGCAGCACTACAGATGGAGAACGCAATGCTTCGGCTGTCCATCCCACAGGTCGTCAACCGCTTACCATCATTCTGCATACCCGGTCAACTCCAAATATCCCCGCCCGTTTACGGGCACACCTTGTGCCGTGCCGCGAACCGCGATCGCTCCTTCCCAATAACGCACCGACACATCCAGCTCTTGGTCAGCGAGTAATGGCGCAACCTCAAGCACCAGCTCCTCTTTCGGGAGGTTCAGTCGCGTCCGGGCGGGGTAAAGGGCACCGCTGCGGGGGCTTTTGCTGTGGGAGAGCGTCGCGATCTCGACGTCTTGATGGCCCAACCGCTGCACCGTGCCATCCGGTGAAACTAATGTGCCGGCGCTATAGATGTCGGTGCTACCGTCGCGTTTGCGGAGACGATAGAACATGATCTCGCGCTGGTCGGAGAGCTGGAGTGAATACCAGTCCCAACCCACCTGATCGTCCCCCAACGCACTGGTGCTCCACTCCCGGTCCATCCAGCTCGAGCCGTGGACGGCAAAGCGTTGGTCGCGAATGTGGATTGTGCCAGAAGTAGGCATGCGGGTGAGAGAGTAATAGTAAGAGGCATTGCCCGGTTCGGCACTCTTTTGGCTGAGTCCCTGGTCGCCTTGGAGCACCGGAGGCTTGCCTTGCTCCAGCATGAGGTCGATAGCGACGTCATCTTGAGTTGCACGCATGCGCAAGGGGAAGATGTTCTTCCTTTGCGGCTCCACCGACCAGTTGTCGAGCCAGACGTGTAGGGTGTGTTCTTTCGCTCCTGCCAGACCCATGGCGGCACGGTTGAAACGCTCGTGGCTATGGAACGTCCTGCCAGTGATGTCGGAGAGGGCGAAATGGGCCGTGTAGAACTCGTTGGTTTGCCACGGAGAAACCGCCGTGACGGGCTTGGAGGACATGCAGATGCGGAAGAAAGTGAGTTGGTAACCAAAGGGACGTCCGTTGCGATCGTCGAGATTCCCGGTGAAATACCACCACTCCGTGCGAAATTGTGGATGCGGGCCATGGTCTTGGGGGAATGAAAAGAGGCGTGGCGCATAGGCACGAGCATAACCTTCATTGTCATCCCCGCTGTTTAAAGCAGCGCTTAGTTGAATACTGTTTCGGCTTTGGCTTGAAACAGAGGGTTCCCAGAGCTTGAGCGCGGCAATGAGACCGATCGCTGCGAACAAGACCAAGCCTAAAGCGACATAATTTGCTTTCCTACTCATTGCGCAAGGCCTCAGCGGGTGAGGTGCGCGCCATTTTATGGGCAGGATAGAGACCGGCGAGCAGCGCGGCAATAACCGCAAGCGCTAATCCTTGCAACAAGATGATCGGCTCTATGTGAAGGTCAATAGTCCAGCCAAAAGAGCGCCGGTAGATCACCATGACCAGGGTCGCTGCCACCATGAGCCCGACCGGCAGAGCGATGAGGCCGGCGATGAAGCCCATCAGCCCCGTCTCCCCCACTAGCAGCCCCCAAAGCTGCACCGGTGTCATGCCACAGGCCCTGAGCAAGCCCAGCTCCCGGGTACGTTCCAATTGTAGCGCCATGAGCGCGCTCGTCACGCCAACGAAGGCAATGACGGCGGCGAGAACACGCAAGACCTCGGTGATGGCAAAGGTGCGGTCAAACAGTTTCATCGACTGCTCACGTATGGCGCGGCTTAGGCTAATGATCACCCTTTGTTCCGAGGGGATGCGATTCTGGAGCGTGGTGCGCAGGGTTTTATCATCGATGCCGGGTTGGGCATAGACGCCGATGCTCGTGTAACCACGGCTGGTCCAGAAACGCTCGTAGGTACGGCGGCTTATGGTCACAGCGCCTTGGTCAGAGCTGTAGTCGTAGTAGATTGCCGCGATTACGAAGTCCTGTAAGCCGCGCTCGGTGCGGAGCTGCAAGATGTCACCCTTCCGTCTACCGTGATGATAGGCGAAAGGTTCGGAGACAATCACCGCATCGTCGTGCTCAAAGGAGTTCCACACCTCAGCGGGATTCCCTGCTTTGAAGTGGAATCCGGCATACGACTCGGGCGCGAGCTCGTAAGCCGCTACGTCAATGATCTCCCCCTGCATCTCTATGCTAAAGCGCCGCACCGTGCTGAGCGCCGCCACACCGGGGGTGCTACCGATACGCGCCTTGAAGTCAAAATCAAATTCAGAGGCCGGTGCCGTTGAAAGCCCCGGGATGGAAATATACATATCGGCACGCAGGATATTATGTAGCCAACTGGCTACTGCCAAGCGGAAGCTACTGATCAGAAGCCCGACACCGACCGTGGTGGCGATGGCAATCATGAGGGCGGTGATGGCCATTGCCGTGCGGCTCAAGCTGCTCGTGACGTTGCGTGCTGCCATTTTTCCCGTCACCCCTAGCCAACGCGCAGTGAGCGGTTTGAACGCATGGACACAACCCACCGTCGCTGCGGGGGTGAGGAGGGCGCAACCGAGAATCAAGGCAAACTGGGCGGTAAAACCGCGGACGATGCTTTTACCGGACAGTAGCAAGGTCGCGCCTCCTAGGGCCATCACCAGAAGCCCCAAGATAGCGGCACGCGGGATCAGGCGGTTGTATCGAGACTCGAGATCCGAGCGTGATAAAGCGCGCCGCGGTTCGACGCCAGCCGCCTCCCTCGCCGGCGCAAGAGCCACGAGTAGCGTGACACCGACTCCCAAGGTAAGCCCTTTAACCAAGGCCATCGGCGTAAGGATCAGCTCTCTCACCGTGACCACAAAATACATATCGTTAATGGTGCGAGTGACGAGTCGCACCAAGCCTTGTCCGAGCCCAACACCCAACACCAGTCCGCAGAGGGTCCCGATAGCGCCGATGGCGAACGCTTCGCCAAGTATGATGCGAAACACCTGCGCGCGTGTCACTCCCAAGGTACGCAAGGCGCCAATCAGCTCCCGCCGCCGCACCACAAAAAATTTCATGGTGTTGTATATCAAAAACGCACTCACCAGGAGCGCTAGTAGGCTCAAGGCGACGAGATTGATGTGGAACGCCCGGGCCATCTTCTTGGTAGCCTCGCTACGGGTCCCCGCGGTGGTGAGCGTCAAACCCGGTGGCAGGCTACGCTGGACGCGTTGGATAACGGCCTCGCTTGGGGGCTCGTCTGCTATCTTAAAGTCGATGTGGCTGAGTTTTCCCGGCATATTCAGGAGGATCTGGGCCGTGGCGACGTCGGTGATGATGAGATCGTCTAAGGCATGAGGCGAGCTAGCGTCAGTCGGCTCGATCCAGTCGATGATGCGCACGCTGCGGATCAATGAACCTACCTCGATCTTGAGTTCTTCCCCCAGTTGGATACCGAGTCTTTGGCCTGTAGCCTGGCTCATGAGGGCGGTGCCCAGCTCATTGACCAGCCGGTAGACCGTATTGCCGGAATCCTCGGCATCGTCCCGACGTCGGGACTCCCAATACGCCCTGAATGCCGCTTCCGCAAAAGGATCGACCCCAAGGATCTGCAAGGTCTGGCGAGGCTGAGTGGGGAAGGTTACATAGTCCTGGATGACCGGGGCCACCGGATAGAAACCTTCAGCTACCCTCAAGGTGACGTAAAACGACTCATCGAGTCCGTCTGGGCCGCCGGTGATCTGGTGAGTGGCTTGGCCCACCACCGCTTCGTAGGTGACATCAAAGGCGCGTTCCGCGCTTATCCGTGCGAGGTCGACAGAGGTGACTACCGCCACACCCAGCGCGATGCCTAGGATCGCGAGAGCGAGCTGTATGGGTTGATGAGTGAGGGAGCGCCAACTAGCCTTCCAGAGCAGCTTCATAATGCGCAGTTACTCCTACCGCCAACGCGATTATGCCGCTCATCGAAAGGCCATACAAGAAGCGCTGGCGGGCACTTAAGGGCAGATAAGTACCCGTTTTGCTGAGATACGCCAATTTTTATTAGATAGCTTATGGAGCCTCCTCCTGGCACGTCGTACCGCATCGGTTTTGCGGACCAGAGGGCTGCGGATATAATTTCAATCATGGGTACTACCTTTGAAGAGCTGGAAAAGCAAGCCCGAGCGTTGAGCCCGAAAGAGAAAGCGGCACTTGCACGCA
>JBOIDH010000027.1:0-11995 GCA_050740495.1 Gammaproteobacteria bacterium
TCAGCGTATGTTCCAGGACGCTTGACGCGAGCAGCTCCATTTGATACAAGGCCGTGCCGCGGTTCGCGTACTTGAAGGAAACCACCTCGCCCTGTTCGGTCATCCGCATGCGTCCGTCGATGGAGCCAGGCGGCTGTGCCGCGATGGCATGCCCGGTCGGGACACCTCCCCGGCTCACCGATCCTCCGCGGCCATGAAAGAACGAGATCGCGATCCCCGCCTCGGCGGCGATCCGGGTAAGGCGCGATTGGGCCCGGCTCAGCTCCCAGTTGGAGGTGAAAAAACCACCGTCCTTATTGGAATCGGAATACCCGATCATCACCTCTTGCACCCCGCCCTGCGCCCGGACCGAGCGCCGTACCAGCGGCGCCGCCAGCAACTCTTTCATGATCCCTGGCGCGCGCTTGAGATCCTCGACGGTCTCGAACAAGGGCACGATGGGCAGCGTGCAGTGCTCCACGCCCTCGGGATCGGCAAACAATCCGGCGTATTTCGCCAGCAGATAAACGCCCAGGATATCCTCCACCGAGCGCGTCATGCTCAGGATCACATGACCGAACGCATCGCGATCCACTTCCCGCCGCAGCAACGGCACCATGCGCAGCATGCCGAGCGTCGGTTCCGTTTGTGGATCGAGGCCTTGCAACTCGACCGGATGGTCGAGCGGCCGGACCAGCTCATCGTGGAGCCACTGATTCCAGGGCGCCGACCCGATCTCTGGCGGCTCGGCGCCGCCGTGTTGATCGTGCCAGACGGATACCAATGCCTTGGTCGTCACGGTTGCGTTTTCGCGCAAGTCTAAACGCACCGTGCGGAACCTGAAGACCTCGACCTCACGCCGGAGCGGACGGACGAGGCTTCGCGCTAAGCTCTCGCATTGAGCGTCGGTGAGAGCGCGCTCTACTGTGTTGAGATCGTCGATGAGCTCGTCCGCGCTGGCGTATGGGGGATCGGCGTTCCTGGCGGCGGGCGCCGCAAGCGTGGCTTCGAGCTTACGCAGCATGCAGGCGGCGAATTGCCGGAACACCTCGCCCGGGTTGCGGCATGTGATCATCGCTTGGTCCTCGAACTGCGCCAACATCGTCTTCAAGGCGGTTTCGAAATAGCGCGGTACCTGAACGGCATGAGCGGCGATGCTCAGGACCCGCGCCAGATGACTCAAGCGGCTCCGGTAGCGGTGGAGACTCGCCCGGCGGTTGCTGAGCAAAGTGTCGCGGGTCACTTCGTTGGTGACGAAGGGATTGCCGTCGCGGTCACCCCCGATCCACGATCCGAATTTAAGGAAAGCCGGGACCGTGAAGCTCGCCCCCCCGTATGATTGCTCGAGCGCGCGATCGAGTTTCTCCATCAGCTCCGGCACCCGCTCGAACAATACCTCATCGAAAAAGTGCAGTCCCCACGCGACTTCCTGAGCCACCGTCGGCTTTTCGAGCCGCAGCTCGCCGGTCAACCACAGGAGCTCGATTTCGTTGCGCAACTTTCCGATCCGATTCTCGCGCTCCCGAGGGGTCCAGCGCGGCGTTTCCAACTCCACCAGCAAGAGATAGATCCGCCGGTGAATTTCGAGCACGGTGACCCGCTTGGCCTCGGTGGGATGGGCGGTGATCACGGGCTGGATGCGGGCCCGCTCCAAGATGCCCTGAATGACAGCCGGCGCGATTCCGGCGCGTTGTGCTTCGGCGAGGACAAACGCGAAGGTACCCGGAACATGCTCCGCCCCGCGCTCGGCCTCGGTCTGACGCAAGCGCCGCATCGTGGCGTTCTGTTCCACGAGCGTGACGAGTTGGAACCAGATCCCCCAGGCCTGCAGCGTCCGTAATAGAAGCTCGGGCGCGCTATTCAAGAGCGCGGCGCGCCCTCGCAACACGGCTTCCACCTCCGGGTGGCGCGTGCACACGACCTCGCCCAAGAGATCGAAAAGAAGATCGAGGATCTCTTGAGCGTAGGCGGTCCCAGCCCCCTCGCCGGTCTTACTTCGCTTGCGCGCCGGGCGCCGTTTCTCGCTCACACCACGCGGTCACGCGGTGGTTTCCCAGCAAAGAAGGCCTCGAGGTTTTCCAGCACCCGCATCCCCATGGCGACCCGGGTCTCGCGGGTCGCGCTTCCGAGGTGCGGGACCAGGACGACGTTCTCCATGGTGAGCAATTCTTCGGTGACACGCGGTTCGCTTTCGTATACGTCGAGGCCAGCCCCGGCGATGGTGCCGCTCTTAAGTCCCGCGGCCAACGCCTGTTCGTCGACGACATCACCGCGCGCGGTGTTGATCAAGAACGCCGTGGGTTTCATCCGTTTCAAGCGCTCGGCATTGATGAGGTGCCGTGTCTCCTGTCCACCCGGACAGTGGAGCGAGACGAAATCCGCCTGCGCGAGGACCTCCTCGACCGTGGCGCATTGAGTCGCCTTTACCGCGTCCGCGGCCTCCTTGGGCGGCGGGTAGGGATCATGGAAGAGGATCTTCATCCCGAAGCCGTGGTGTGCGCGGGCCGCGACCGCCCGGGCGATGCGACCGAAACCGATCAATCCAAGTGTCTTTCCGGTGATCTTGCTGGCGACCATGTGCGTCGGCCGCCAGCCGGTCCACGCTTTCGTGCGCACATGGCGCTCGCCCTCTCCGGCCCGGCGCGCGACCATGCAGAGCAAGGTCATCGCGAGATCGGCGGTGCAATCGGTCAGGACATCGGGCGTGTTCGTCACCACAAGGCCCCGCCCCTTGGCGGCCGTGATATCGATATGGTTAAACCCCACGCCGAAGTTACCGAGGATCTTGGTCTTGAGCGGCTCGGCGCTTAGCACCTCGGCCGTGATCTTATCCGACACCGTCGGCAGGAGCGCGTCCGCGCCGCGCAGCGCGTCTTGAAGCTCGGCAACCGTCCTGGGCCTATCGTCGGTATTCAATTGGACGTCGTAAAGCTCCTTGAGCCGCGCTTCGACCTCCGCCGGCCAGCGGCGCGTCACGATGACTCTTGGTTTGCTCATGTCTAAACCTAGCCAAACATATTGGAAATTCGAGGTACCTCTCCAAGTTCCCTGTCCCTCCGTCTTGTCTCCCTCTCCCACCGGGAGAGGGTTGGGGTGAGGGGATCAGATTAATCGATACATGTGTTTGATTTGATTCCCCTCATCCTAACCTTCTCCCTGAGGGAGAAGGGACTTGTTGAAGTGGTTCTGTACGACATTGGATGTGTGAGAATCTAGCCTACCTTATTAAGCACCTGGGCCATCGTCGTACCGAGATCGGCCGGGCTCGGGGCGACGGTCACGCCGCATTCCTGGAGGATCTCGACCTTTTCCGCCGCGCTCTCGCCGAAGGCCGAGATGATGGCACCGGCGTGGCCCATGCGGCGGCCCTTGGGAGCGGTCAGTCCCGCGATATAGCCGACCACGGGTTTCTTCATATTCTCCTTCACGAAATGCGCGGCCTCGGCTTCTTGCGGTCCGCCGATCTCGCCGATCAGCATGATGGCCTTGGTCTCGGGGTCCTCCTGAAAGAGTTCCAAGATGTCCTTGAAGGAACTGCCGTTGATGGGATCGCCGCCGATCCCGACGCTGGTGGTCACACCGATCCCCAGGGCCTTCATCTGCGAGGCCGCCTCGTAACCGAGCGTTCCCGAGCGCCCGACGATACCCACGTTGCCTTTTATATAGATGTGCCCCGGCATGATCCCCATCATGGCCCGGCCCGGGCTAATGGTTCCGGCGCAGTTCGGCCCCGTTAAGCGCATGCGGTTCTCCGCTTTGTAACGGCGCATGTAGCGCTTCACCCGGATCATGTCCTGGGCGGGGATCCCATCGGTGATCGCGACGCAATAGCGAATCCCCGCATCGGCCGCCTCCATGATCGAATCGGCGGCAAAAGGCGCCGGCACGAAGATGATGCTCGCCTGCGCTCCGGTAACGTCCACCGCTTCCTTGACCGTGTGGAACACCGGCCGGCCGAGGTGCGTGCCGCCCCCCTTGCCGGGCGTGACGCCCCCGATCACGTTCGTGCCGTATTCCATCATTTCCTTGGCATGGAAGGTCCCGATCTGGCCCGTGAATCCCTGGACGATGACCGGTGTTTTTTCGTTGATCAAAATGCTCATGTCACTCTCCCGATTTACGCCTTCCCGGTCGCTTTCTTCCAGGCGGCGACAGCTTTGTCGGCCGCATCCGCTAAGGTCTCGGCCATGATGATCGGCAGGCCGCTGTCTTTCAATATCTTGCGGCCTTCCTCGACATTGGTGCCGGATAGGCGCACCACGAGCGGGATCTTCAATTCGGTCTTCTTGACCGCCTGGACCACCCCCTCGGCTACCCAGTCACAGCGATTGATGCCGGCGAAGATATTGACCAGGATCGTTTGCACCTTGTCATCGGAGAGCACCAGATTAAAGGCCTTGGCGGTCCGCTCGGGCGAGGCGCCGCCGCCGATGTCGAGGAAATTCGCGGGCTCGCCCCCGGCATGCTTGATCATGTCCATGGTCGCCATCGCGAGGCCCGCCCCGTTGATGATGCAGCCGATGTTGCCATCGAGCCCGACGTAGCTCAAGCCCCGGTCCGCGGCCGCCATCTCGCGAGGATCTTCCTGCGATTTGTCGCGTAGCTCGGAGATGCTGGCGTGCCGGAACAGCGCGCTGTCGTCGAAGGCCATCTTGGCATCGAGCGCGAGCAGGCGCCCATCCTTCGTCACCACCAAGGGATTGATCTCCGCCATCGTGGCGTCGAGATCCCGAAACGCACGATAACAGCCTTGAATGGTCGTCACCGCCTGGCTCACCATCGCCGCGGGCAGGCCCAGCCCGAACGCGATCTCCCGGCACTGAAAGTCCTGCATGCCGACCGCGGGCTCCACCGATTGGCGCAGGATCGACTGCGGTCTCTTGACCGCGATTTCTTCGATTTCCATGCCGCCCTCGCCGGAGGCCACGACCATCACGCGCTCGGACTGGCGGTCGAGCACGAAGCCGAGATAAATCTCGCGTTCGATGCCGGTCGCGGCCTCGATGTATAAGCGATGGACCACTTTCCCGCGCGGACCGGTCTGGTCGGTCACCAGCCGCTTGCCGAGCAGATCGTCGGCCGCTTCCCAGATCTCGTGGTCATTCGAGCAGACCTTGATGCCTCCGGCTTTACCGCGCGCCCCGGAGTGGATCTGGGCTTTGACCACCCATTTCTCACCGCCGATTTCTTTCGCGCGGTAGACCGCCTGCTCGGGGCTGTAGGCCAGCCCTCCGGCGGGGATCGTGACCCCGAAGTCTTTCAGGATCTCTTTCGCTTGATATTCATGAATGTCCATCGGAACCTCGCTACTTCTTCTTCGACTTGGCCGTGGGCTTAGCCCGCTGACGGGCTTGGATGGCCTTGTCGATATTGACGATGTTCTCCGCCATGCGCGCGGAGGCGGCGTCGATCATCCTGCCGTCGAGCTGCGCGGCGCCCTTGCCCGCCTTCGCCGCTTCCTTCAAGGCCACCAAGATGCGCTTGGCGCGCGTGACCTCTTTCTCAGGCGGCGACATGACCTCATTCGCGAGCGCGACCTGACTCGGATGGATCGCCCACTTGCCTTCATAGCCGAGCGCCGCCGCGCGCCGCGCGCCGAGCCTGTACCCTTCGGGATCGTTGAAATCGCCGAAGGGGCCATCGATCGCCCGCAGCCCATAAGCGCGGCAGGCGACCACCATGCGCGACAAGGCCGCGTGCCATTGATCGCCTGGATAATCGGGATTCAGTCCCCCGATGTTGACGGTACGCGCGCGGCAACTGGCGGCGTAATCCGCCACCCCGAAGTGCAAGGCCTCGAGGCGCCGGCAGCAGGCCGCGATGGCCTCGACATTGGCCATGCCGAGCGCCGTCTCGATCAGCGCCTCGAGGCCGATGCGGTGCTTGATGCCTTTGGCGATCTCGATCTGCGTGACCATCGCGTCCACCATGTAGATGTCCGCCGGTACGCCGGCCTTGGGGATCAGGATCGTATCGAGCTTGTGTCCGGCCTGCTCGACGATGTCGACGACATCACGGTACATGTAATGGGTGTCGATGCCGTTGATGCGTACTGACACGGTTTTACCGCTCCAGTCGATATCGTTGAGCGCGGCAATGATATTTTTTCGCGCCCGCTCTTTATCATCGGGTGCGACCGCGTCTTCGACATCGAGAAAGACAAAGTCCGCCTCGCTCTGGGCCGCCTTCTCGATCATGCCCGGGTTCGAGCCCGGTACCGCCAGCTCGCTGCGCTGCACGCGCTGGCGCGCGGGTTCATATCGTGTGTGACTCATATTCCCCTGCTACTAAGAATCGTTATGTTCAATTTTGTCCAGGACCAGTAACCGATCCCTATTTCATCGGCTTCAGGCTTTTGATGTCCTTGGCGGTCTTGCGCAGATACTCCTGCGCCGCCGCGACCCCGCTGCCGAGCTCAATCGGGATCCCGAGGTCCTTCATGGCCATCTCGGCGCCGGTGATCGGGGTGAGCACCATCAATTCATTCATATCGCCCAAGTGACCAATCCGGAACGCCTTACCCGCGATCTTAGCGAGACTGACGCTCAGCGCCAGGTTGAATCGCCGGTAGGCATGCCGGACCACTTCGTTGCCGTCGAACCCTTGGGGGACGTAGATGGCGCTCACGGTATCGGAATGCCACTTGGGTTCCTTCGCCACCAGCTTGAGACTCCATGCCGCGACCGCGCGGCGCACCGCCTCGGCCATGCGATGATGGCGCGCGAACACTTTATTCAAGCCTTCTTCGAGCAGTATGTCCACCGACGCCCGCAGGCCGCGTAACATGATCGTCGCCGGTGTGTAGGGGAAGAAGCCGTTGACGTTGGCCTTGATCATGTCCTCGATATCGAAGAAACACCGCGGGCACTTGGCGCTCAACCGAGCCTTCAAGGCTTTCTCGCCGAAACAGAGGATGGCGAGGCCGGTCGGCAACATGAAGCCCTTCTGCGATCCGGAGACGGCCACGTCCACGCCCCATTCGTCCATGCGGAAATCGATGCTTGCAATCGAGCTCACGCCATCGACGATGAGCAGGGCCGGGTGCTTCGCCTCATCGAGCGCCTTGCGCACGGCGGCTACATCGCTGGTGACCCCCGTCGCGGTCTCGTTATGGGTGGCTAGCACGGCCTTGATCTTGTAGTTTTTGTCCTTCTTGAGAATGTCGGCGTATTTCTCGACCGGCACGCCTTCGCCCCAATCGACCTCGAGCGCCTGCACATCCATCTTTTGCCGCTGGCAGAGATCGATGAAGAGATTACTGAAATGACCGAAACCCGAGGCCAGCACCTTGTCACCAGGGGACAGGGTATTGGTGATCGCCGCCTCCCACCCCCCGGTGCCCGAGGCCGGAAAAATAAACACCTGAGCGTTCTTGGTCTTGAAGATTTTCTTGAGATCCCGGTAGAGCGGGAGCGTGAAGTTCGGGAAGTCCAAGGCCCGCATGTCCTCTTGCGAGACATGCATGGCATTCAGGATGCGCTCCGGGATATTGGTCGGTCCAGGGATAAACAAGAAATTACGTCCGGCCATCGTGGGAGGTCCTCCGCTAGGAATGGGCTGGAATTTTAAATTGTTATTTAACCGCCGCCGGCTTGAAGAGGCGGGCGGTTATTGGAGATCGAGCTCGGCGCCAATCTAACATGCGCAAACTCCCCTGCGCAACCCGCGTGCCGTGTAGTTATGCGCCAAGCGCAGTTTTGCGCACGCCGATTTCTAATAATTCGGAAACTGGCGTGAGACCATTCAAACTTGCGCCAATCCCCGCTCCAAATCGCGGATCAAATCGGCGCTATCCTCGATCCCCACCGAGATGCGGATTAAACCTTCGCCGATCCCCGCCTGGATGCGCTCTTCTTGTGTCAAGCGGCTGTGGGTGGTGGTCGCCGGGTGCGTGATCGTGCTCTTGGTATCGCCGAGGTTGGCCGTAATGGAAAACACGCGCGTCGTGTCGATCAGGCGCCAGGCCGGCTCACGGCCGCCGCGCACCACAAATGATACGATTCCGCCGAACCCGCTCTGCTGGCGGCGCGCGAGATCATGCTGGGGATGGGACGGCAGGCCCGGATAATAGACGCGTTCGACCGCGGGATGCCGCTCCAGGGCTTCGGCCAAGCGCAGCGCGTTATCGCTATGGGCGCGCATGCGGATGCTCAAGGTCTCCAAGCCTTTCAGGAAAACCCAGGCATTGAACGGGCTCATCGTCGGCCCGGCGGTGCGCAGAAAATTGAAGATGCCTTCCCCCACCAGGGCTTCCGGACCGATGACCGCACCGCCGATGCAGCGGCCCTGGCCATCGATGTACTTGGTGGCCGAATGAATCACGAGATCCGCCCCCAGCTCGAAGGGCCGCTGCAAAGCCGGGGTGCAGAAGCAGTTATCGACAATCAAGAGTAACCCGTTTTCGTGCGCGAGCGCGGCCAGCCGGGCGAGATCGGCAATCTCGGTCAGCGGGTTCGAGGGCGTCTCCAAGAACAGGAATCGGGTCTCGGATCGCAGGGCTCCGCGCCAAGCCGCGTAGTCCGTGAGCGGCACGAAGCTCGTCATGACCCCGAACTTGGCCAGGATATTATTGAATAGTCCGACCGTGGTGCCGAAGATGCTGTGCGAGGAGACGATGTGATCGCCGGCCTTGAGCAGCGCCATGCAGGTCGCGAGGATCGCGCTCATCCCCGAGGAGGTGGCGAGGCAGCGCTCGCCGCCTTCGAGCGCCGCGAGGCGTTTTTCGAATACCCGGACGGTCGGATTCGTAAACCGGGAATAGATATTCCCGCATTCCTGCCCGCCGAAACGGGCCGCGGCTTGGGCGGCGTTATCGAATACAAAGCTGGAGCTGGCGATGATGGGCTCGCTTTGCTCCCCTTCGGAGGTGCGGACCTGCCCGCCCCTGACCGCCCGCGTATCGAATCCCCAGTTGTCGCAATCCGAGCTCATGTCTTCCCCAGTGTAAAAATAGGTGGCTCCTCGGCGGAATCTATGGGTATTCCGTTAACTCCCCGCCGAAACGGGCCGCGGCTTGAGCGGCGTTCTCGAACACAAAGCTGCAGGTGGCGATGATGGGCTCGCTTTGCTCCCCTTCGGAGGTGCGGACCTGCCCGCCCCTGACGGCCAGCGTATCGAATCCCCAGTTGTCGCAATCCGAGGTCATGTCTTCCCCAGTGTAAAAATAGGTGGCTCCTCGGCGGAATCTATGGGTATTCCGTTAACTCCCTCTCCCACCGGGAGAGGGCGGGGGTGAGGGGATCTCCACCAAGACAGCACGAATACTCTCCAACACGGCGTCAGGGTCTCCAAGCACTTCATGATTCCAAAATCGACGCACGCGATAACCCAATACCTTGAGATATTCAGTCCTCTGCAAGCCGTTCGAGACCTGCTCGGCATGCTGCCCACCATCGACCTCGATGACAACTTTGGGCTCTAAGCAGAGGAAATCCACGACGTAGGGTCCAAGGACCTGTTGGCGTCGAAACTTGACGCCCTCGAGTCGTCGACCGCGCAAGCGACTCCACAAGCACCGCTCCGCCTCGGTCGAATTCTTCCGCAGCGCCCGGGCCAGACTGTTCATCGGTTTTTCTATCCCCTCACCCCAACCCTCTCCCGGTGGGAGAGGGCGTTAACCTGCCTTGCCTCGAAATCTCGAACCCGTAAAACGTCCGCCGCGATCGGCGGGGTATTACACAACAAAAAACCCGCGATAGCTTGCGCTAAAGCAGGTTGGATCGCTTTAGCCAAATTTATAAAGCGCCTGCAAGCTGACATCAAATCGGCGCAATGGTTAGCCTAGGAGATCAACCGCCCCGTGTCAACCGGGGACGGCGTTTTGCTCCGGCTCTACCGGGTCTACCGTTCCCTCGTGCGGGCCAAGGGTATACCGTGAACGGGACATAAATTTTCCTAAGGAAACTCTGATTAATGTCCCCTCCCCCCAGGGTTAGGGTGAGGGGGTAATTTCTTTGATTTGAGCCCTCACCCCTGCCCTCTCCCGGAGGGAGCGGGAGAAACGCGGACTTGTTCAGACCTTCTCTAAGCAAAGACGACCCCCCCGTTTTGTTCCGTCATCCCGGCGGAAGCCGGGGTCCAGTGCGGCGCATGTACGCTCGCCAGATTTCGGTTTTCACCGGCATGACGGAAGAGAAACGTAGATTATGACCGTTTGCCTGTATAGCCTATCTCGAATTGCGGTCGGGGGCGCTGGCGCGCTACCAGCGTATCTCGCGCTCGCCAGGGGTTATGCCCAGCCGCGTCCCACGGGTCTTTACTTCCCGGCTTTCTCCAGCAAGGTGAGCAGGAGGGCGTATTGTGAGAGAACTGTTGCAACAGCGAGTATTTTTTATACGGCGCAAAAATTTACCCATTAGGAGTCACCCACAAGATCGCGGGTTCAGACTCTACAGCGCGAGCAGGGCGGCGATAATCAGCATCATTCCATGAGGCATCGGAAGGTCCCCAACGTTCTAACGCGTACACCCAAAGACCTTGACAACTAACCGCCCCCGGCGGTAGTTCGCCTTAGAGAGTAAGAAAGGACTAGAACTTACTTGCATTTAGTAGGGAGGGACCCCGGATCAGGAGGCGCGTCCTCGGCGGTTGTTCAATTCGGCGCGAAACCTTCTTATCCATATTCGATCGGCCCGATGGGCGCGACGAACCGCCAACTCCGCACGCTGGCAACTTCACGCTGCCCCGCCGTGCGGCTCATAGACCAGCCGGGCGCCCGCATGACCACACTCCATGGCTAGGCGGCCAAGTTCCCGGTCTCAACCGGCGACGGCGTTCAAGTCGGTCAGCGTGTTGATGTCCCCGGACCGATCGAGCTTGGCTTCGTCGGAACGCAGTGCCGCGATGTGCTCTAAATAATCCGGGCTCACGTCACCGGTCACATAACGGCCGGTAAAACACGAGGAATCGAAGGCCTTGATGTCGGGATTTCCGCGCTGGGCGGCATCGATCAAGTCTTCGATGTTCTGATAGATCAGGCGATCGGCGCCTATCATCTTGCCGACTTCTTCCTCGGAACGATCATGGGCGATCAACTCCTCGGCCGAGGGCATGTCGATGCCGTACACGTTCGCGTAGCGCACGGGCGGCGCGGCGGAGGCGAAGTATACCTTCTTGGCGCCGGCCTCGCGCGCCATCTGGATGATCTGTTTACAGGTTGTTCCGCGCACGATCGAGTCATCGACGAGCAGGACATTGCGGCCGCGGAACTCCAGATCAATCGCGTTTAGCTTTTGGCGCACGGATTTCTTGCGCATCGCCTGACCAGGCATGATGAAGGTACGCGGGATATAGCGATTCTTGATGAATCCTTCCCGGTACTTGAGCCCCAACTCGTAGGCAAGTTGCAAGGCCACGGTGCGGCTCGTGTCCGGGATCGGGATGACGACATCGATATCGTGACCGGGCCAGGTGTTGCGAATCTTTTGCGCCAGCGTCTCACCCATGCGCATGCGTGCCTTGTGGACCGAGATCCCATCAATGATCGAGTCCGGCCGCGCGAGATAAACATACTCGAAGATGCACGGAGCGTGTGACGAATGCTCCGCGCATTGGCGTGTGGTGAGCGTGCCGTCAGCGCTGATAAAAACCGCCTCTCCGGGCTCGATGTCACGGACGAGCTTGTATCCCAGGGTGTCGATCGCGACGCTTTCCGAAGCGATGGCATACTCGGGGCCGGCGGCGCTCATGCGGCTCCCGAACACGATGGGCCGGATCCCGAGGGGATCGCGAAACCCGACGATACCGATCCCCGTGATCATGGCGACCGCGGCGTAAGCGCCCTGACAGCGCCTATGCACTTGGCTGACCGCATGAAAGACATCCGCGGCATCCACCTTGAGCTTTCCCAGACGCTGTAGCTCGTGGGCGAACACATTCAGCAACACCTCGGAATCCGAGTCGGTGTTGACATGCCGCAGATCGTCGCGAAACAACTCCCGTTTCAGCGCTTCGGCATTGGTGAGATTGCCGTTATGGGCAAGGCAGATCCCATAGGGGGAATTGACATAGAAGGGCT
>JBOIDH010000028.1:0-11852 GCA_050740495.1 Gammaproteobacteria bacterium
CATCGGACCTGACGTTCAAGATCTGACGCGGAATGTGCCCACCATCGACCCGTCAGGGCTCTTTCTTAGCTACCTCACCGGCCAATTCTTGTTCGAGACGTCGATCTCCGCGTCCCGGCGAAAAGGCCTCGGGCGGGTGCTGGCGGAGCCTACGTTGACGACAATCACCGGCCAGGAAGCCGAGTTTCTCTCGGGCGGCGAATTCCCGATCCCCGTCCCGCGTAGCGCCGAGACTGGTACCACGATCGAATTCAAGGAATTCGGTGTCGGTGTGAAATTTTTGCCGGTCGTGCTCGATTCGGGCCGCATCAGCCTCAAGATCAACGTCGCGGTCAGCGAGTTGGCGACATCCAATCCGGTGATCTTGCAAGCGGTCGACTCATCGAACGTCTTCATTATCCCGTCGCTCACCAAGCGCAGCGCCACCAGCGCGATCGAGCTTGCCGACGGCCAGACCATGGGCATTGCGGGGCTTATCAACGACACCACCCGCGAGTCAGTGGACAAGTTCCCAGGCTTGGGCGACGTACCCCTCCTGGGTGCGTTGTTCCGCAGCCAGGAATTCCGGCAAGGGCAGACGGAATTGGTCATTTTCGTCACGCCGCATCTGGCGCAGCCCATTTCACCGCAACAGGTGCAGTTGCCTACGGACAGTTTCGTGCCGGCCGATGACGTGGAATTTTATCTCATGGGCCGGATGGAGGCTAAGAAAATTCCCGGCGCCGACGTGCCGGAGGCGGGCGCCAATCAAGGTCAGCAAATAGCGCCGGAAGCTTCCAAGTTCGGACATGATCTGTGAGGACTATGCCATGTTAACGATCAAGAGAACTCTGTGGTGGGCCATTGTCCAGGTGGTGCTGTCCGCTTGCACCTCCACGGACGCCGTGCGCGTGGAGGAGGACTTCGGTAATTCGGTGCGGAACATGATCCAAGCCCAGACCTATAATCCCGACGCGGCGCGTAATCCGCCCAGCGAACCCCCGACGGTGCTGGACGGGCCGAAGGGAAGCAAGGTCTTGGACACGTACCGCGGTGATGTTTCCGATCCTCAGAAGACGGAGCGGCCGATACAGTTGGATATCATTCGTTAGGAAAGGATTCATCAAGAACATACCGCGTTGTAGGGCGGGTTAGCGATAGCGTAACCCTCCGATTTACTAGGCATTGGTTGGTGGGTTACGGCGCTCGCGCCTAACCCACCCTACATAAGGAAACTTGGTTTCAAGGAGTAGGGACATGGACAAGGATATGAAAAGGAGTTTGAGCAACGGATTGCATTCCCCACGGCGGCAGCGAGGCGCGGTGGTGGTCCTGGTCGCCGCCGGCCTCATCGCCATCATCGGCATGGCGGGTTTAGCACTGGACCTAGGCGACTCTTACCTTAGCAAGACACGGCTGCAGAACGCACTCGACGCCGCGGCCTTGAGCGGCGCCAAGACGCTGAACGGCCCCGGCGGCACCACCGCCAACGCGCAAGTCGACGCCATCGCCACGTTCAACCAGGATCCGGAGATGGTATCCGCGGGACTCACGCCGGTGATCCAGTTCTCGGCAACGCTGATCCCCTTCGTGCCGGGAGCGACGGAGGTCTCGACGCCGCCAGCGCGCTATATTCGAGCGCGCGTCGACAGCTATCCGCGCGACGTATATTTCGCGGCTGTCCTGGGGATCACAGACCGCGCCGTCTCTGGTACGGCGGTCTCGGGGCCGATACCTTTGGATGCCGTGCCACCGAACGAAGTCTGCGGCCTCGCCCCGATCATGATGTGCGGCGAAAAAGTAGGCGGTACCGTGGACAGCGATTGTTCAGACGGAAATTGCTACGGCTATGACATCGGCACCGACGCTGCTCCCAAGGAGACGGTGTTGAAGACCCATTCGCAAAGCTCTGACGACTGGGAGGTTGGGCCTGGGAATTTCCAGCTTCTCGATCTAGGGTGCCCAGACTCGGGGGGTGGTGCTTGCGTAGGGGATAACTTGGCACGCGGCAGCGCATGTGTCGAGGGGGACAGCGTCCCCACCAAACCGGGCAATACCGTGGGTCCTGTCGCGCATGGTTTCAATACGCGCTTCGGCGAGAAAAAAGGCGGCTACGATCCCTTCGATCCCGACTGCCATTGCGCACCCGATGAGGTGGTGGACACGGACTTCAGCGGGGATGATAACAATTTTTGGTATAGCGAGTACAAGACATCCCCTCCGACTCCGGGGTTCGAATCCCCGACCGGCGAGAGCGGGCGGCGGGTGCTAACGGTGCCCATCGGGAATTGCGACGGCACCGTGAACGGGGCGGGGGATGTGGAAGTGCTCGGTTATGGCTGTTTCTACATGACGCGCCCGGCGACTCATGCGGGAAATACCCAGGAACTCTATGGACAGTTTATTACGGAGTGTCCCGCGAATGCAGCGGTCGTAACGGAACCCCCGCCCGGTTGTCCAGGAGGCGGATGCCCGCTGTTTAAGATTGTGCTTTACAAAGATCCTGACACGAACGACAGCTGACGCCGGGGCAGCACAAGGACGAAGGAGTACGAACATGGAAAATAGCTTACGCGCAAGAAAGCGGATGCGGCAATGCGGCATAGCGACCATCGAATTCGCGATCGTGGCGCCCGTGCTCTTGTTGTTGATGCTGGCCACGGCCGAGCTGGGCCGGGCCTTCTATACATACAATACGCTGACCAAGTTGGTGCGCGATGGGGCACGCTATGTTTCAACGGTGGCGAACGAGGGCGGGGGCATCGATCTCACTAGCCAAAAGATCGGCGATACCAAGAATCTTGTCGTGTACGGGATGACGGCGGGCGGCAGCCAGCCGCTGTTGCCGGGGCTGACCATCGGCGACGTGACCGTGAGCGAGGCGGACGCGGAGCATGTGCAAGTGAATGCGGTCTATCCGTACTTGCCATTGTTCGCGGGCGGCATTCCCACCTACGGTTTCGGCTCCGGCAACATCTCCGTAAGCTTCAACATGTCCGCGTCAGTGACGATGAGGGCTTTATGATAAAACGGCAAAAGGGAATTTATACGGTTGAGTTCGCCATCATCGGCGTAGTGTTTTTCCTGGTGCTTTTCGGGGTCATCGAGATCGCGCGCGCCTTGTTCGTCTGGAACACCATCGGAGAGGTGACCCGCCGGGGCGCGCGGGTCGCGGTCGTCTGCCCGCCGAATCATAGCGCCATCAAGGAAATCGCGGTCTTGAACGCACCCGGCGGCGGCACCTCGAATTCGGTGCTGGGGCTCACGGACGCTAACGTGACCGTCGAGTATCTGGACTCCGGTGGAAACCCGGGCGCGGCCGGAGGCAACATCGCCTACGTGCGCGTCAGCATCACGGGTTACACGCATCAGTTAATCATCCCGTTCTTGCCCGCGAGCGTCACCAACCTCACGGTGCCCGCGCGCAGTACCACACTGCCCGCCGAGAGCCTGGGATACATCCCCGATACGGGCGCGTTTGAGTGCTTCGGCACGTAAGATTTACTCAATACAAGGAAGGTTTCGATCATGAAACATACAGTATTAATCGTGGGGCGAACGGAGGCACACCTTCATAGCCTCGAATCGATGCTGCAAGCCGATCCCCGCCTCGAGGTGAAGACCCGGTTCGTCGCCAACGGCCACATGGACCCGCTGTATGGCGTTCAAACGACGCCCAATGTCCTTATCCTCAATCTCAGCCAGTTTTGGGAAGATGAGCTTAAGGCGCTGATCGCGCGTCCGGTACACGAGCGGGTCCAGTTGATCATCATCGGGCCGGAAGGCAACACCCAGATGATCCGTATGGCGATGCAGGCGGGCGCGCGGGACTTCTTCGCCCATCCCGTGCCGCGCGCGGAATTGCTCGCTTCGGTCCACCGCATCGTCGAGGAGACCACGGCCAAGTCCTCCGGCAAGGAGGCGCGGCTCACAGCGGTGATCAACGCCAAGGGCGGGTCCGGCGCGTCCTTCATAGCGTGTAACCTCGCCCACTGCATGGCGGCCCAACAGAAACTGCGCGTCGCCTTGATCGACTTGGATCTGCAATTCGGGACCCTGCCCCTGTATCTGGATTTAACCCCGCGCGATAGCTTGCTCGACGCCTTGGCCCACGCCGATCAGATCGATAGCGTGGCGCTCGACGGACATATGCTCAAACACAAGAGCGGTCTGCGCTTGTTGCCGTCGATGAGCGAAGCGCTGGCGCTGCCTTGGGAGGTCCCGGAGCAGAGCCTGCAGCAAGTGCTGACCCAAGCGCTGCGGGACCATGACCACGTGATGGTCGACCTGCCGCGTCAAATCGATCCCCTGACCAGCCGCGTCATGGAACGCGCCGATCACGTCCTGGTCGTGACCCAGCAGAGCATCACCCATGTGCGCGACGCCAAGCGCATGGTGAAGCTCATCACCCGCGAGCTCGCGCTGCCGGCCGACCGGGTCCAGATCGTAGTCAACCGCTATGACAAGAAAAACGCGGTGTCGCTTGAAGATATCACGGCCTCGACCAAACCGGGGGCCGTTTACCTGATTCCTAACGACTACGCGAATGTCTCCGAGGCGATCAACATCGGCGTGCCGCTCTACGAGTCGGCCCGCACCGCGGCCATTACCAAGTCCTTTGTCGAAATCGCGAAAAGGCTTGCCGGCGCCGAAGAAGCCCCATCGAAGGGCCGGTTCCAGAACCTCTTCGCACAAATTCTCCCTAGATAACGGAGTACCTTATGGAAGCCTTTAAACGATTCTCGAACACGCAGGCGCGCAACGGACTTGGAACAAACGCGGAAAGCGCTGCGTCCAGCGACGGGACCGCCGCATCCGATGATCGAAATCATCTGCAGGAGCAGGAGTGGAAGCACCGTATCCACGAGCGCCTGCTCGAAGTCGTCGATCTCACGTTGATCACGACGATCGAGGAAAAGCAGGCGCGGGGTGAGTTGCGCGAGGTGACGCAGCGGCTCATGAACGAGGAGTCCGTGCCCCTCAATGCACTCGCGCGCCAGCGCATCGTCAAGCAGATCGAAGATGAGGTGCTCGGTTTGGGGCCTCTCGAGCCCTTGCTCGCCGATCCGGCCGTGACCGACGTCTTGGTCAACCGGTTTGATTCCATTTATATCGAGCGCGGCGGCAAGCTTGAAAAGGCCAGCGCCAACTTCCGCGACAACCGGCATGTGCTCAACATCATCGACCGCATCGTGTCGCGCGTCGGGCGCCGCATCGACGAGTCCTGCCCGATGGTCGATGCGCGGTTGCAGGACGGATCGCGTGTGAACGCCATCGTCCCCCCGCTGGCGCTCGAAGGGCCCGTGGTTTCCATACGCCGCTTTCCCAAGGACCGCCTGCGCGCCGAGGACCTGGTCGGGAAAGCGAGCATCAGTCCCGAAATGATGCGGGTGCTGCAGGCCATCGTGCAATCCAAGCTCAATGTGCTGGTCTCGGGCGGAACCGGCACCGGAAAGACCACGATGTTGAACGTGCTGTCCAGCTTCATCCCCGCGAACGAGCGCATTATCACCATCGAGGACTCGGCCGAGCTGCAGCTTCAGCAACCGCACGTGGTCAGGCTCGAAACCCGCCCCCAAAATATCGAAGGCAAGGGCGAGGTGACGCAGCGGGACCTCGTGCGCAACAGCCTGCGCATGCGTCCGGACCGTATCGTGGTGGGCGAGGTGCGCTCGGGAGAGGCGCTCGACATGTTGCAGGCGATGAATACCGGGCACGACGGATCGCTATCGACGATCCACGCCAACACCCCGCGCGATGCGCTCTCGCGCCTGGAGACGATGATCATGATGGCGGGCTTGCAGCTCCCGGTGCGGGCGATGCGGGCGCAGATTGCTTCGGCCATCCATGTCGTGGTTCAGCTCGAGCGCATGGAAGACGGCAAGCGCCGCATGATCAGCATTCAGGAGATCCAAGGCATGGAGGGCGACATCGTCACCATGTCCGAGATCTTCCGCTTCCAGCGCATGGGTATGGATAAGGACGGCAATGTGAAGGGCGAGTTCCAGGCGACGGGCTTGGTGCCCAAGTTCCATGAACACCTGCGGCAGCGGGGCATGGAGCTGGACCTGGCCATGTTCAGACCCGGCAATCCCGGTCAACGGCGTGCCTAAGGAGTAGCAAATATGCTGACCGAATATTCGGATTATACGGTATTGCTACTGATGGTCTTCCTGGCCGTGGTGTTTCTGGCCGGGGCCGTGATCATTCCCACTTTCGGGACCGACGCGAAGATAGCGCGCAAGCTCCGGGCGCGCGTGCGCGATGTAATCGATATGATGGACCCTGTATCGACGTCGTTGTTGCGTGAGCAATACCTGCGCGAGCTGCCGCCGTTCGCCAGAGCCCTGGAACGGCTCCCGGGCATGGAGCGCCTGTCGATGCTCATCGAGCAGTCGGGGCGCACGACCCCCGCTTACAAGGTGATATTGACAGGCGCCGGCATCGCGGTGCTGGTGGCCTTTGCGGTAGGCACCCTGACCCATCTGCCGCTGGCCGGCCTCCTGGCGGGAGGCGTCGGCTTCTTCCTGCCGATAATGAAAATCCGTCACGAAAGGAACCAGCGCATCGTGCGCTTCGAAGAACAGCTTCCCGACGCGCTCAGCATCATGGGCCGGTCGTTGAAAGCGGGGATCCCTTTCGTGGACGCGATGCGCTTCGTGGCCGAGGAGACCGCCGACCCCATGGCAGGCGAGTTTCGCCGCACATTCTCCGACATCAATTACGGAATGAACATGCAAACGGCCTATTTAGGCATGCTGCAACGCGTGCCGAGCATGAGCCTGATGGCGGTCGTGACCGCCGTGATGATCCAGCGCGACACCGGCGGGAATCTCGCCGAGATCCTGGACAAAATCGCGGCCGTGGTGCGCGGCCGGTTCAAGTTGCAGCGCCGTGTGCGCACGCTCTCCGCCGAAGGGCGCATGTCGGCCTGGATCCTGATCCTGGTCCCCTACGTGCTCGCGGGCGCGCTGTTCATTATCCAGCCTGACTACTTACCCAATCTGACGAAAGACGCGACCGGGCGAATGCTCGCGTTGGTTGCCTTCATCAATTCCTTAATTGGCGTGCAGTGGATACGGCGGATCATACGGATCCAGGTATAAGGAGGATTTTTCATGGAATACCTCGTACAATTCTTTTCGATGTGGACCAGTGACCCGAACCAAGCGCAATGGCTGTTTGCCGGTACGATCGGTCTCGCCGTCGGCTTGTTCGGGCTAGGCATTCTCGTCGTGGTGGGCGGGTTCTTCGATCCGTTCCGCCGCCGCCTGCAGGCGGTATCGGGGGCCGCGGGTGGGAGGCTGTTCTCGCCGGTAGACTTCGGGGACGCTTTCAAACCGCTGACCCCTTACATCATGCCGAAAGACGAAGGCGAGCGGACCAGCATACGGGCTCAGCTTGTCCATGCAGGCTTCCGGGCCGAGAACGCGGCCATTACCTTCTACGCCATGAAGCTGATTTTAACCCTTGCGTTCGGGGGTATTGTCGTGATCGCCGCGCCGTTTTTTCCAGGCTTCAGCACCATGCAAGTCATCGGCGCGGCCATCTTCGCAAGCGCGGTTGCGATGTTTTTGCCGAATATCTACGTCTCCCGGCGCACCGCGAAGCGGCAGCGTTCCTTGATTAACGGATTCCCGGACGCACTCGATCTGCTCGTTACCTGCACCGAGGCCGGCCTTGGGCTCAACGCGGCCTTGCAACGGGTCGGCGACGAGCTGACCGTGAGTCACCCGGCGCTGGCCGAAGAGCTCGCGCTCGTAAACGCGGAGATCCGCGCCGGTGTCGAGCGGACCGACGCCTTGAAAGGGCTCGCACACCGCACCGGCCTCGACGATATCCGCGGTCTCGTCTCCTTGCTTTGCCAGAGCATGCGCTTCGGAACCAGCATCGCGGATACCCTGCGGATCTACTCTGAGGAATTCCGCGACAAACGCATGCAGCGGGCGGAGGAACAAGCGGCGAAGATCGGGACCAAGCTGATTTTTCCGTTGGTTTTTTGCCTATGGCCATCGTTTTTCATCGTCGCGGTAGCGCCGGCGGTACTGGCCGCGATGAGGGCGTTAGCGCCTTTGCACTGAACCGGCGACAGGGGGAGGGAATCCCGTACTGCGTTTTTTCACAATGCTGACGGGTAAACGTTTATGGCACACAAACTGGAAAAGGTACCAGCCAAGGCGCTGTTGTTCATAATTGCCCTGGCGAGTGAAGGTTGCGCGACATTGCTCTCGCAGGCGCCTTCGGAAAGCGGCGCCGAAACGGACGCCAAGAAGGCAGAGCTTGCGATGCTCCGGGGCGATCAGGCCTTACGGCGGGGAAACGTTGACCAGGGATTGCTCGAATACGTGCGGGCCCTGAGGTGGGACCCCGACAGGTTTGAAGCCCACTATATGATCGGAAATATCCATAGTTATAAAGGCAATCCCGCATTGGCTGAGAAAGCCTACCGCCGCGTCTTGGATCTGTCCGAAGGGCATGCCGGGGCCGCGGAAGGGCTCGGGCTCGCGTTGCTGCGTCAGAAAAAATACGATGAAGCCGATGCTTCGTTGAAAAGAGCGGTGGCGGCCGACGCGAAGCGGTGGCGCGCTCACAATGGCCTCGGCGTGATCTCCGACATGCGCCGCGACTATTCCGCCGCCGAGACGCATTATCTCGCCGCGCTTGACGTGCAGCCGGGAATGCCGATGCTGCTTACCAACCTGGGATATTCAAAGTACGCCGCCGGCGACTGGAGCACGGCGCAGTTTTATTTCGAGCGCGCCCTCGCCCAGGACCAGAACCATCAGAAGGCCTGGTCGAACCTCGGGCTCTTGTTCGTCCGGCGGGGGCAGTTCGGAAAGGCGATGGACGCATTCACGAAAATCATGCCCGAAGCCCAGGCCTCGAATAATGTCGGGTACCTGTGCATGATGGACGGCAAGTACCAGCTCGCCGAGCAATACTTCGTGGAAGCGATCAGGCAATCCCCCTCGTACAACGAGGCGGCGTATCGGAATCTGGATAAGGTCCGTGCGCTGGCGGAGAGCAATGCGGGGCCCGAGACCGCTGGACCCATGGAATGTAAATAAATCCGATCCTTAAGATTCAGGAATTTGCGAGGGATAACGCTTTTTTACATACTCGCACCATACATCTTTTAATCCACAGTGGCCTACGCGCGGCCTGGCCCGGCCGCTGCCTGCAATCGTACTTGCTGGTCCCCATGAGGCTCCGGCTCGATGCCGAGCTGGGGGGAAGTATTACCAGCAACACGCCGCATAACACAACCCGTCATTCAGTCATACGTATAATCGCCAAACGAGCGTACAAAGGTATAGTTGAAGGGTGTCACAATGAAAGCGTGCGCCGATTTTGCGAAAGCATCATGCTGAGGCGCGATGCTCGCCAAAGCAGTCAAGGGGCTCGTTCCCACAAACAATGCCGTGCCGACAATAGTCCCAATCAGTCCAAATGGCCGCAGTATCACTGTCTCAACCGCGACATCATGCGCGTCGTAGTTCGATGCGCGCGGATTCTCGGCGTAGGTGAGATTGGTCGATAGCAACAGGACAGACAGAATTGCGTGCTTCAAGAGTTTCATCTGTACTCCTTGCGCGGTAAGTGCGCGGTAAGTGCGTCAAAAAGACCGAACGGTTGACGCATTGTATAGTAGAAAATCTAAATGCGGTCAAGCATTTCCACGGCGACTCCAAATTCTTAAGCGCTTGCTATGAGCAGGCGCTGGCGCCCGCGTTATAAAATGACGCGCCCATCGCACCCGTAACGGGTGAGCCGCAGGCCTCGTATCGGCCGCGAGGACGTTCTCGTTCCGGCCGCGGCTGGCCACGGCGAACGGCGGTCTCACCGGGGGGCGGGCTCACGGAGGCCGACGGCCAGCGCGAGTCAATACTGCGCTATGAAGGGCAAGTGATGGACCGCATCTCGAGCCGGGCGGCACCCAGGCCTGCGATGGGAGCAAGACTCCATCCGGCATCACCGCGTGCATCGGCTCCAACATCGGCCGCGTGGCTTGAGGCAGGACCGTGCAGGCACGCCGCACGCACAGAGCGATAGCGCCGCGAACAATGCGGCCGCAACCAAAGAGGCGATCCGAAGCACCTTGCGGGTGCGGAAAAGCCCGCGCTCCAGACGGCAGGTCTCGCCATGCGGGAAAGCATCCATTCCTAAAGCTCTGCAAAAGTGTCATGAGCAAAAGCTTGACTCATTGCGGCTCAATCTTATAGAAGATATATTTCCTTGAACAATAAGCCTTCCACCACACCAATGCGCCACGCGTATCGCTATCGGAACGCGCTCATCGCGATCACACTAAGCACTGTCACCGGGGCCGGGTGTCAAACACCCACCCCACGCACGCAGCTCGATCCCGTGTTCATGGATCCCGCGACCGTCGATCCGGCCTATCCCTCGGCGATGGAGCCGGTCGTGATCCGTAGCCAGGGCGCCAAGCTCAGTGGCATCGTTTATGTCGCGCAGGGCCCGGGGCCGCACCCGGCCGTCATCTTGTTGCATGGTTATCCAGGCAACGAGAGAAACCTGGATCTGGCTCATGTGATCCGCCGCGCCGGCTGGAACGTGCTCTTTTTTCATTATCGGGGCTCCTGGGGCAGCGAAGGCCGGTTTTCGATAGCGCACGCCATTGCGGACACTCACGCCGCGGCGGCGTTTATGAGATCAGCGGAATTCATCCGGAAGTACCGCACGGATCCGGGTCGCCTTGCCGTCATCGGGCACAGCATGGGCGGGTATGTCTCTTTCGAGGCGACGGCCGAGGATTCTTCCCTCCGGTGTGCGGCTTCGCTCGCCGGCGCCAATCTCGGCAAGTTCGGCGAGCTGGCCCGACAAAGCGCCGAGTTCGCCTCGCAACTCGCCAATTACATCGACGATGCGAACGCCATCGTCGGCGACGCTGGCCAAGCCGCGGTCGCGCGCTGGATGGCGCACGCGCCTAATTACGATCTGCGCAGGCTCGTCCCCAAGCTGGCGCATAAATCCCTGTTACTCATCGGGGCTGAAGGCGACACCATCCTTCCTCTCGATCAACATCACGAACCCCTAGTCGAGGCGCTGCGCGAAAGCGGGCACGGAGATCTCACGGTAGAGACGCTGGATACCGATCATGTGTTTTCGAGCCGGCGTATCGCTTTGGCTCACATCGTTATCAACTGGCTGAACGACCGATGTAAGCAACCGCTCGCGCACGGATAATGAGAGATCGGGCGCGAGGGCCGCTTGCGCCCGCGACGTGCGAAGCAATCCGAACCACTTCCATCGGCTATAGTTATGAAATATTCGATTCAAGCGAGCGCCTATGGCAACGACACATTCCCGGCCGCCGCGGCCCGTGCGCGGCACCCTTAACCAAGAAAAGCTCAACGAAATCGTAACCCGAGCCCGCGACGAGCACGATCAACGGCTCCAGGGTTACCGTGAACAAGCGTTGCGCCTTTACCCCTGGGTCTGCACGCGCTGCGGGCGCGGCTTTACCTCCGAAACCGTGCATGACCTCACCGTCCATCACCGAGACCATAACCACGACAACAACCCGCCGGACGGCAGCAATTGGGAGCTTTTGTGCCGCTACTGCCACGACAACGAGCACGCCAGATACACGGACGCGGTTCTCGGCGAGGGAGTGACTCTCGGTTCCGAAGCGCAAACGCCCGGCACTTACAAGCCCTTTAGCGACCTTAAGGCCAAATTAAAGCGCGAACCTCGAAATGGTTAGTTGGGCTCTGAAAATGCGAGAGAGCTATACTACTTTCGGAGGTTCAAATGAAGTACAAGATCGCAATTCACGAAAGGGGCTCTCCACTTAGCTGCAGTGACTACAAGATATTGGGGTCAGGGCTTGGCAATGATGGTCCTTGTAG
>JBOIDH010000029.1:0-11819 GCA_050740495.1 Gammaproteobacteria bacterium
CAGAGGGTCACGCGCTTGGCTTCCTCCGCAGTTTCCGGGCGGTCCTTCGCGTAGAGTGCAGTGCCCGGCAGGTCTACCAGGTACCCGCACCCTTTGGGGCAACGCAGAATGCACTTGGCCAAGCCGTTGCGCATTGCGAGCTGGGTCGCGAGTGTCCACATACGACCCCGTAGGCTCTTGGGGTCCTGCGGGAGATCGGGGCGGGTTTGCGGCATTCTAAGCTTCGATGCGCGGTAACTTAGATCGACGTGCTTCATATCGGAAACCTCCTCGGTCATACCGGGCTGCTGCGGATAGCGATTACCATGAGTTTCTATCCTGCGAGTCTTTGCCTCGGTCGTGGGCGCCTCGGCCGCGGACGGGTGTTCGGGCGCAGAGACGAACGATCGGATTGAGGCCTCCCCTTCCGGCTCACCACCAAGGATGTCTGGCGGATCGAGGGCAGCGCATACTATTTCGCGATTTACGCCACAAAGGTCGGCAACACAGGCCTCGATCTCTGCCTGGAGCGGCTCCAGTAGCCAGTCTCCCCGGTCGTGCCGGGCGAGGCACACCAGAAACCATTGCCTGACTTCTTCGATGACCGGCTGGTCAAGCTTGCACTGCGTGAGGTATCGCGTGAGCATCTTCTCCAGCTTGCGGATGCGATCGATTGCCGGGCGTCCGAGACCGGCGCGTAGTGCCAGTGGAATGTGTGGCAGTAGCGTTTCTCTCGCATAGTCGAGCCGCGTAATCGTAGCGGGATCGATGCTGTAGCCGCGCTCACGCAGTAGCACCGCTAGCTCGCGTGTCGAGAGCGCCATACCGCGTTCTTGCTCAAGCAATCCCCGTAGCGCGCACAGCGCACGGGCCCGATCAATAAAGATCAGATCGCCGCGAGCATCGTTTTCCACCAGATGGGCGATCAGTGTCTCGCTCTCGCTGGTCCAAGGCTCGTAAAGACAGGAGATCGATTGGAACTTCGGATCCCGCGTCTCCGCGTACAGTTCTTTCAGGATGTGCAACGCGGTGTTACCGCCTTCCGCCACGATGTAATGCGGTTCTCCCGGTCGTCGGGTGATCCGGAGCACGCCGTTGAAGCCACGCTGGCGAATCGACTCTTTGATACGATCATAGGCAACGTTGCGTGCCTCTCGAGGATTGCGGTCGTATTCCTGTATCTCGTTCACCAGCACCACCATCGGCGTGGGCTCCAGGGGCTCGGCAGACCTGAGCGCTCGCGGTGCCCCGAAGTGTGGCTGTTGCTTGAGCCTGTCTCCGACAGTGGGCGTCCGTTCACTCATCGTTTGATACTCGCCGCCGGGGGTTGGCAAGGATCCCGCCGACATTGGTGGTCAGGGTCGTCTGCCACGCACCGGCTTTCCGTGATACGAGATGTCTTCGTTGTCATCTCCAACAGGCCACTTCAGAATTGGCTTTCCGGGCTGTGGCTGTCCGGCTTATAGAAGTAGGCAAGGAGGTCATCGAGCGATATGCTGTTTTCGCTAGCCGCCGCCAGCTTGCGCATGGAGACTGGGCGAGGAATTTTTCGGCGGGTGATCAAGTGGCACTGAATGTAACCGACCGTCGTCTGTGCGCGGCGAGCGAACGCTTCGCGCACTGCCGCGTCGAGCGCGTAATAGTAGGTCCGTAGATCCATCGGCGTAAGATACCAATACGGTCTACACCATGTCAAGACCATATGTGAGTTTTTGTGATTTACCTAAAAGGTAAAACTGCGGTTTAATATTGAATATGGGAATACACGAGACGAGACGCACGAACCTCCGCTGGCTCATCGAGAATCAATACGGTGGGGTGGCGGCCGATCTTGCCAAGGATCTGCGGATCCAAGCCTCTCAGCTTTCACGGATCTTCAGCTCGAACCCAAACAACCAGCGGAATATGGGGACCAAGCTCGCGCGCGCCATTGAGCTGGTGACGCGACAACCTACGGGTTGGATGGATGCGCCGCATCGATTCGACGAGGAGAAGCGAGAAGCACCGGGTAAGGGCACCTTGGTCATGTTTCCCGGCAACAAGATCGTGCCCATCTTGGACTATACGCAAGCCTGGCAATGGACCCTAAGCGCCAAGCCTTATCCGCTCACGGACCGAACAGAGGTAATCTGGACGAGTCTCGACCAGCTCAGCGACCGCACCTTTGGCCTGGTTATCCAAGGCGAGAGCATGGTGGACGATTTTTTCCCCGGGGAGATCGTGATTGTGGACCCGGAACTCCAGCCAAAACCCGGAGATTATGTGGTTGCCAAGCTCAACAAGGACGACAAGGTCGTGTTCCGCAAGTATCGGTTGCGGGGGCCGAGCGATACGGGACAGCCGGCCATCGAGTTAGCGCCGTTGAATGAAAACTACCCGACGGCCATCATCGATAAGAATAATCCAGGTCGAGTGATCGGTACGATGGTAGAACACCGCAAGTTTCGGCGAACGGATCGGCTATCCTCGCCGGAGCCATATACCGCTAGGCACCGCAACGGCTAAAAGCAACCGGACGCTCTTGGGGAAGTAAAGCAGGGATCCAAGCCTGGCATCCGCCCAGGACTTTTCTGGTTCTAACCGACCTTCACGGCTGAGATCTCTTCAGTCCGCACGCTATTTGGCGTTGTCATAAATACCTACTAGGTATTGACCAGATAACAACCTCTGTGGTATTAAGCCTTGTGTACCACGACGCCTATTCCGTTTACGGTATCCAGAGTGCAGAGCAGCACCGCACCAATTTCGCGTCCTAACTGCGGACCATGGGACCCGATGCTCTGTGCTGCCCTGCCTTTTATCGTCGCGATAAGCACATGACGATTTCAGCGCTCCTGCCAAGGCTTATACGACTCAGAGATGCGCCTACGTATTTGGGCATGGACAGGCACCGGTTCAACATGGAAGTCAGGCCACGATTGACGGAGATCCCGATTGGGGACCAGGGCGTCAGCTTCGATCGCGTTGACCTCGACGCCTGGGCGGACGATTATAAGACCCGCAACGGGCGACGGGCGAAAGGAGAAAAGCCATGTCGTCAAAGCAAAAAAGAACGCCAGGTCTCGTCAAACGTGGCGAGGCGTGGCATGTCGACAAGTGGGTCCGAGGTCGCCGACTTTGCGAAAGCACTGGAACGAGCGACCGGACAGAAGCGGAAAGATACCTCGTCCGCCGATTAGAAGAGGTTCGGCAGGCGGAGGTGTATGGGGTAAGACCTAGACGTACTTTTAGGCAGGCGGCTACGAAACATTTGAACGAATGTCGCAAAGCGACTGTCGGGGATGATGCCAAGTGGCTTAGGCCCCTGGATCCTTTCATTGGGGATCTTGCTCTCGATTCGGTTCATATGGGAACACTTGCCGGGTTTGTTGAAATGCGCCGGGCACAAGGTGTTAGGGCTAGAACAATCAACCACGCGCTCAAGGTAGTCCGCCACATCACAAATCTGGCAGCAAATGAGTGGCTAGATGAGCACGGCCTTAGGTGGCTCAGGGTCCCGCCTAAAATAAAACTTATACCCGAGCACGACCTTCGTAAGCCCTATCCCCTGTCGTGGGATGAGCAAGAACGGTTATTTCGGGAGTTGCCTACACACCTCGCGCGCATGTGTCTCTTCAAGGTTAACACGGGTTGCCGCGAGGCCGAGGTTTGTCGGCTACGCTGGGATTGGGAGTTGCCGGTGCCGGAACTTGGTACTAGCGTCTTTATTGTCCCCGCACATACGGTGAAGAACCGCATGGATAGACTCGTGGTGCTCAACCGCGTAGCGAAGTCGGTCGTTGATTCAGTGCGTGGAGAGCATACGGACCACGTGTTTACGTTCGACGGTCATGGGATTCTCCGGATTAACAACTCTGCTTGGCGGAAAGCCCGGAATCGCGCGGAACTCCCGCACGTACGGGTCCACGACCTCAAACACACCTTTGGGCGACGTCTGCGCGCGGCAGGTGTCAGCTTCGAAGACCGGCAGGATCTTCTAGGACACAAGTCTGGACGAATAACGACACACTACTCCGCGGCGGAGCTAACCAATTTAGTCGATGCAGCTAACGCTGTTTGCGGGACCGAGTCCCGCAAAAGTCCCGCATTGGTTTTGTTGCGTGGAAAAGTGTGGAGCTAACCTATTGATTTATGGTGGCCAGGGACAGAATCGAACTGCCGACACAGGGATTTTCAGTCCCCTGCTCTACCGACTGAGCTACCTGGCCCGGGTGTTTTCGGACGCGCTATTAGAACGGGCGGGGATGGCGCGCGTCAAGGGACGGCCGGTGATTAGATGACCCTTCTGCTTTTACGCAGGCGGCACGTAGCCTTCCGGTTTTGCGGAGCCCTGACCGAAAAAAAATCTTTCCATTTCTTGTTCCAGAAACGAGCGCGCCTTGGGGTCGAGCGGGGTCAAGCGGTATTCGTTGATGAGCATGGTTTGGTGCTTAAGCCACATCTGCCAGGCCTCCTTGGAGACGTTCTCATAGATGCGCCGGCCGAGATCCCCAGGATACGGTGCGGCGGTCAATCCCTCGGCTTCCTTCCCGAGCTTAATGCAAGTTACGATGCGTGTCATAGGCACACCTGATTATTGACTGAGTGTTTTCAGGAGTTTCATGGCAGGGGCCGCCAGGCCGAGGGGCCGCGAGGACGCCTTGCTGTACCAGAGCGTCGCGCCGCGATCGTTAACCCCTGACCGTTGCTCCCTTACCCGCAGATACACTGGACGAATCTCGAGATCGAAATGGCTGAAAGTGTGCCGGAACGGTCGCCCGCTTTGGAGCTGTGTTGGCTCGACACCGAGGCGGCGCCAACACCAGTCGATTGGGTCGGTACTCGGCGGGCATTCGGGGAAGCTCCATAGGCCACCCCAGATCCCGGCCGGAGGCCGTTGTTCCAGCAAGATTTCCGCCTTGGCATTTTGCACGATCACGAAGCAAGTCGTGCGTTTCGGCAACACCCTTCTGGGCTTCGCTTCGGGATAATCCGAAGTGCGTCCGAGCCGGTATGCTTGACACCCCGTGCGTAGGGGACACGCGCTGCAGCGCGGAACCCTCCGCGTGCAAAGGGTCGCACCGAGGTCCATGATCGCCTGCGTATATTCGGACACTTGCGCCGCCGGCGTATGCTGTTCCGAGCGGGCCCATAGCTCCCGTTCGACCGAAGGCGAACCCGGCCATCCGCCGATGGCGTGGTAACGCGCGAGGACGCGTTTGACGTTGCCGTCGAGTATCGGCTGTCGTTCGCCGAACCCCAGCGACCGTATGGCGCCCGCCGTCGAGCGGCCGACGCCGGGTAAATTCATGAGATCTTCGAGATCCCGTGGAAACTCGCCTGCATGGCGTTCCAGCACGATGCCCGCGGCCCGATGGAGGTTCCGCGCCCGCGCGTAGTAGCCGAGTCCCGACCAGTAGTGCAGGACCTCATCGATCGGCGTCTCGGCAAGCTCCTTCACGTTAGGGAAGCGCATAATAAACCGCTCGAAAAAAGGGATGACGGTAGGGACTTGAGTCTGCTGCAGCATGACTTCGGAAACCCAGACGCGATAAGGTGATGTCAGGCGCTGCCACGGGAGATCCTTCCGTCCGTGCAGGCGATACCAACGCAATAACCGCCGGCTGAAATTATCCACAGCTAGTCGACATTCGCCCAGGGCCGTACCGGGTGTCGCCGCTTTTTTAGAATCGGAGCAGATCCTTGAGCTTTTCTTGTACGTCCTTGTCGCCCGGATCCTGCGCGGGGGCTGCCTCGGCGGGCGCCGGTGCGGTCTCGCCGCTCTGATCGGCTGCATCGCCGGCCTGCGCCTGCGGCCTCTTGCCCCCGAGCAGACCGCCCAAGGTCTCACCCAGCACGCCACCCGCATCCTCGCCCAACTTCTCCTTGAGCTTTTCGGTGATCTTTTCCTTGTTTTTCTCCAACGCCTTCTCCGCTTTGGCCTTGGCGAGGCCGGCCACGTCCGGGGCATAGCTGGGATCGTCGAAGGTGCCGCTCACCTTGATCGGGATCGTGATACCCTTGATATCGGTGAGTTCCGTGCCGTCTTGCCCCTCGGCAATCGCGGATAGGGTCGTGTTCAGCGTATAGTCGATCCGTTCGCTCACGAGATCCGCTTGGCCTTGTCCGGCGATCCGAAGGAACGGCGACTTCAGCACCAGGTCCTGATTGCGGACGACACCCTGGTCGAAAATCAACGTGCCCCCCATCTCGCTAAAATCCGTTTTTGCGTTTTCATCGACTTTACCGACAAAGCCTGCCTGGGCCTTACGCATCAATTGGCCGAGATTGACGCCGATGAGGGCGCCGTCGAGAAACTGGAAAGCCGCCTTGCCAGAGAGCGTGCGCTTGATCGCATCGGCACTCGCCCCGGCCGCATTGAGCTGCGCCTTGAGATTCGCCGTCCCGGCGATCTTGGCCTCACCCGAGAGATCCTTGAGCAGCGGCTCGATCTGCACGCCGGTCAGAGACTCATTCATGCTCAACTTCGGTTGCACCGCCCGGGTATCGAGGCCGACACTCCCCGCGATTTTGCCTTGATAGAGGTCGGCCTCGATCGGGTTCAGGTTGATGTCGCCATTCTTCGCGTTAACGGCCACGCTAAGCCGGGTCAGCGTGGCGTTCGCGATCTTGAGCTTGCCCAGGGTGAGCACGCCCTTGAGGTTTAACCCGCCCAAGGTGCCGACGGAGACTCCGCTATCCGTGCCGCTCGCCGCGTCACGAGCGCCGCGGTCTTTCTTAGCGCGGGATTTAGGTTTGTCTCCCTTCTGGGAATCTCCCTCGGCCTTCTCCGCTTTCTCGCGGGGTAAATAACGATCGGCGTCGATCCCGTCCATGTCGAGCTTGAAGCCGATGGCGGGTTGCGAGAAATCGGCGGCGCTCATAGTGCCATTGATCCGCGTGTCGTCGAGCCGCAGCGCGAGATTGCTCAAGTTAATGCTATTCTTCGATCCCGCGAGCGCGGTCTCGAAGCCGACGTTCGTTAATGCCTTCGGATCGGTGGTCTCGGGCACGGCCTGACCCAACTGTGTGAGCAGCTTGCGCGCATCGAAGGGTTTTAGCTTAAGCGTTCCGGCAAACTTCGGATCCTTCTGAATGTTCTCGGCCTGCGCCGCACCCCGGAGATCGAGGCCGAGACCCTGCAGGGCGAGATCATTGAGTGCCGCGGTTTGCTGGTCGAGATCGATCTCGGCACGCGTCGCGAGCGTCACCTCGGCGGACTTATTCGGTAGGGTCTCGCCCGCAAGCGCGGCCTTGACATTAAAGGGCGCGAGCGTGAGCTTCGTGCCCGTGCCCGAGAATTCCGTATCCACGCTGAGCCCGATCGCCAAGGTCTCCAAGCCGGGATTGCTCACACCAAGCTCCTTTAAGAGCGGAACGACGTCATCGCCGGTGATTTTGAGCGCTCCAGCCTTGACCGCAACCGCTTTGCTGGTGAGATCGAGGTCCACGCGTGCACTCCGCAAGTCGAGGTTCAGCGGCCGCCCCTTCGCGCCGGCCGCTTGCAGGGCGGCTTGGAGCTTGAGCGGCTCGACAACGATCTTGGCCGCGGTGCCGCTCATGCCCATGTCGATGCTGAAGGCCGTGAGTGACTTGGGGATCCCCGCGATGTTGAATGCCTCGCCGACGGCCTTGATTAATCCCGAAAGCTCTCGTCCCTTGGCGCGCAGCGTGTAGGTGGCGGCCGGTTTGTCCGACGTGAGATTCTGCACCTGGATATCGCCGCTCAGGCTTGCCCCGCCGGCATCGAGCGCCAGGCCGGACACGGTGGCCGCGTCTTGCTTGAGATCGGCATTGACATGATCAGCGGTCAACTTGAGGTCGAGCGCACCGCCCGGCACCGATTTTCCCTTGAGCTTGGCCGTGAAATCCAAGGGTTTAACCCCGTAACGCCGGCCTTCGAGGTCATAGTCGACCGTACCCTCCAAGCCAAGATTGCCCGTGAGGCCTCGGGGGGGCGCATCGAAAGCCAAGGAGAGATCAATCGCCACCGGCTCGCCCGGAGCGATCGGGCCGGTTTCCAGGTTCAGATCTTTAATCGCGTAGCGCTCGCCCTGTTGCCGGTCATCCCAGGTAATGCGGCCGCCTTTGAGATCGACACCACCGAGGGCCAAGGCGGCGAAGGGTTGTGGTGCGGCCTCGGCCGCTGCGTCCGGCTTGCCCGCCGGGGCTTCGGCGGGGGGTGTTGCTTGCGCCGGCGCGCCCATCTGAAGCAAATCGTCCCAGTTGGACTTTCCCGATTTATCGCGCGCCAGATTCAGCTCCAGCCCCTCGAGCGCGACGGTGTCCATCTCGACCCGCTTCTGCAACAACGGCAGCAGCTTGACTCGCACCTGCACGCGTTCGGATCTAAGAAAGGGCTGCTCGCCGAATCCGGGCGCATTGCCGAGCGTGGTTGCGCCGAGCTCCAGGCCCAGCCAAGGGAACACCGTGAGTCCGATGTCACCCGCCAGTTCGAGCTTTCTCCCCGTCGTTTTCTCCACCTGCCCGATGATTTCGCCCTTGAAGTCGTTGGGGTTTACGAACATGGGGATCATGATCGCGGCCGCGACCATCAAAATGACCACGAACCCGAACACCGCGGCGATGATCTTCAGAACCTTAGTCATGCCTTTCCTTCCTTAACCGTTAAACGCCGGCGCGCCCGTTGGACGGCCGCGCGCACCTGCTCGGGCGCCGTGCCGCCGAAATGATTACGCGCGGCCACCGATCCTTCCAAGGTCAATACCGTGAATACATCGTCTTCGACGCCGGGTGAAAATTGCCGCAATTCGGCGAGTGTCAGCTCGGCCAAGTCTTTCCGCTCGGCGATGGCGTAGCGGACAACGTGGCCGACGGCGGCGTGCGCATCGCGGAACGGCACCCCTTTGCGCGCCAGGTAGTCCGCGAGATCGGTGGCCGTAATATACCCGTGGCGCGCGGCTTCGCGCATCCGCTCGCGCTTGATCGCGATGGCGGGCACGAGATCCGTGTAGGCGCGCAGACAGCCCTTGACGGTATCGATGATATCGAACAAGGGCTCTTTATCTTCTTGGTTGTCTTTATTGTAGGCCAAGGGCTGCGATTTCATCAGCGTCAAGAGCCCCATCAGGTGACCGTAGACGCGTCCACTCTTCCCGCGCACGAGCTCCGGCACGTCCGGGTTCTTCTTCTGCGGCATGATGGAGGAACCGGTGCAGAAGGCGTCGCCTATCTCGATGAAGTCGAACGCTTGCGATGACCACAGGACGAGCTCCTCGGAACAGCGGGAGAGGTGCATAAGGATGAGCGCGGCGCAGGCCGCGAACTCGATCGCGAAGTCGCGATCACTCACGGCATCGAGAGAATTCTCGGCGATGCTCTCGAATCCGAGCGCCCGGGCGGTGAATTCGCGGTCGATGGGGAAGCTCGTGCCGGCGAGCGCGGCCGCGCCCAAGGGCAGGACATTGACGCGTCGGCGGCAGTCGCGGAGCCGGTCGCGATCGCGGCAAAACATCTCGAACCACGCCAGCATGTGGTGGCCGAAGGTCACGGGTTGCGCCGTTTGCAGGTGCGTGTAGCCCGGCAGGATGGTCGCGGCTTCACGTTCGGCGAGATCGACTAGCGCGGCCATGAGCAGGTGCAGTTGGCCGATGATGGCGTCGATCTCGGCGCGCAGGTAGAGCCGGATGTCGGTGGCCACTTGATCATTGCGCGAACGTCCCGTATGGAGTTTCTTTCCCACCTCACCGATGCGTTCCGCGAGCCGCGCCTCGATGTTCATATGCACGTCTTCGAGCGCGATCGACCACTCGATCTCCCCGCGCTCGATGGCGCCGCGGATCGCGTCGAGCCCGGAGACGATGGCGTCACATTCGGCGGCGCTCAGGACCCCGGTCCGGGCCAGCATGCGGGCATGCGCTTTGGACCCCTCGATATCGTGCCAGTAGAGCCGTTTATCGAACGGAACGGAGGCCGTGAAGCGTTGGACGAAAGCGTCGGTCGGCTCCGAAAACCGCGAGCTCCAGAGGCTGTCTTTGATTGAGTCGGGTTTCACGCGGTGGGCTTAGCGGCGCAGGTATAATGAGGCGCGGCAACGTAGCCATTAGTCTACCACACCATGCTTAATCGGAGGTCGCGAGGTTGATACCCTCCCAGGCCACCTCGGCTAAATGACGGATCTCATCTTCGGTAACGACGTAGGGCGGCATAAAATAGACGACGTTTCCCAAGGGACGCAGCAGCACGCCGCGCGCGAGCGCCTGCCGGTAGATCCGAAGACCGCGCCGTTCTTGCCAGGGGTAGGGGGTTTTAGTCGCTTTATCCTGGACGATTTCGACGGCCAGGATCATGCCCGTCTGGCGCACTTCCGCGACGTGAGGATGGTCCGTGAAATGCGCCGTCGCGGTGGCCATGGCTTGCGCGAGCTGACGGTTGCCCGCCAGCACCGGTTGCTCCTCGAACAGCGACAGCGTGGCGAGCGCGGCGCGGCAGGCAAGCGGGTTGCCGGTATAACTGTGGGAATGGAGGAAAGCGGTAAGCGTGTCATAGTCGGCGTAAAACGCCCGGTAAATCTCATCGGTGGTCAACACCGCGCCGAGGGGGAGGTAGCCACCCGTCAGGCCTTTCGACAGGCACAGGAAGTCGGGCGCGATCGCGGCTTGTTCGCAAGCGAAAAGAGTCCCGGTGCGACCGAAACCGACCGCGATCTCATCGGCGATGAGATGCACGCGATGCTGAGAGCAGGCCGCGCGTACTAAACTTAAGTATACGGGATCATACATGCGCATCTGGCCCGCGCATTGAACCAGCGGCTCGACGATGACCGCGCATACCTCATCGGCGTGGCGCTGCAGGAGATCCGCCATCGCTTCAAATCCGCGCCGCGAACATTCCGCCCAGGTCTCGCCCGGCGCGCGCCGGTAGCAATCCGGGGAGGGCGCCACGATCGCATCCCTCAGCAAGGGTGCGTAGGTGTCACGGTAGAGGGGGATCTGGGACACGGAGAGCGCCCCGAGCGTCTCGCCGTGGTACCCATTCTCAAGGCAGATGAAGCGGGTTTTGCGCAGCTCGCCGCGATTGCGCCAATAATGAAAGCTCATTTTGAGCGCCACCTCGACGGCGCACGAGCCGTTGTCGGCGAAAAAACATTTCGTCAGGCCCGGGGGGGTGATCGCGACCAGCCGTTCGGCCAAGCTGACGGCCGCTTCGTGCGTGAACCCGGCCAGCAACACCTGCTCGAGCTCCTCTACTTGCGCTTTCACCGCGGCATTGATCCGCGGATGGCTGTGGCCGAAGAGATTGACCCACCAGGAGCTGATGGCGTCGAGATAGCGCCGGCCGTCGAAGTCCTCCAGCCAGACGCCGCGCCCGCGCCGAATGGGGATCACGGGGAGGCGTTCGTGATCCTTCATCTGGGTGCAGGGGTGCCATAAGACGGCGAGGTCCCGTTGCTCGAGATCCGTGTTGCCCTCACCCATGGCGAGCCAAGGGATTTCTAGTGAACTAGACCGCCGATCGGGCGGGTTCGATGGACTCGCCCAGCATCGCGGTGATCAAGCGGTCCTCGAGATCGATCCGGCTGGCGAGGATTTCGCCGAGATGCGAGAGATCCCGGTGCAGGGCGGTGAGATCGCCGGAAAGTGTCACCCCCCCGTACTTGTCATTGAACGCAAGTGCAATCTGGGTGGTGCGGTCTATGCCTGGGTAGATCTCGACCGCCAGATCAACCACCGCCCGCCGCCGTTCCCGGCCTTCGGAAAGACGCTGATAAAGACCGAAATGCGCCGCCGCGATGTAATCGACCAGTAGCTCACAAAACTCGGTCATTAAGGCCGCCAAAGGTTTATTCGCTGGAAAGGGCGCCAAGCCCGAGACCTTCCAGAGTAGGACCAACACGTCCT
>JBOIDH010000030.1:0-11806 GCA_050740495.1 Gammaproteobacteria bacterium
CGAGGCGCTCGCTATCTTGTAGAAGGGCGGATCGAAGTGCTCCATGAAATCCACCGACGCCTCGTCCCAACACGAGGCGGTCCAGTCGATCCCGAGCGTTCGGCAGTAGCGGTCGATGTGCGCATACTCCGGCCGGCCGAGCTCGATCTTGCGCCGGTAATCGATGTAGCTCATGCGGCCCCAGGGCGTATCCCGCTCGATGCGCCACTGGTCTTGCGGAACACAGAGCTCTGGCGTGCGTTTTTGAAACTTGACCGCATCAGCCCCGGCGCGCTTGGCACCCTCGATGAGCCGCTTGGCGATCTCGACCGAGCCGTTATGGTTGATGCCTATTTCGGCGATGACGTAGACCGGCTCCCCTTCCCCGATCGCGCGTCCTCGAATGTTGACCTTTGGCCGTGACATACGCTTCGTTCTCCTACTATTCGGTAGGGTGCTACCAGACCGTAAACCCGCCGTCCACGACCAGGTTCGCGCCGGTCATATAGGCCGAAGCATCCGAGGCGAGAAAGACCAGCGCCCCCATGTAGTCCTCCGGTGCGGCCATACGCCCCAACGGCGTGCGCCGTGAGTACTCGGCAATGAAATCACCGTCCTGCTCGTTTTTGACACCCCCGGGTGAAAGCGCATTGACGCGCACCCCGCGTGGCGCCCAATAGGCGGCCAAGAATCGGCTGAAGGCGAGCACCGCGCCTTTGGTCGCCGGATAGACCGCCGACTTATAAAACCGCTGCTGGCCGTGACGGTCCCGGTACAGGGACTGGTCCGGCGCCACGAGCCCATAGGTCGAGGCAATGTTAATGATACTGCCATGGCCGCGCGCGGCCATCCGCGCGCCGATGATCTGGGAGCACAAGAATACCCCGGTGACATTAACGTCTAATGACCGTTTCCAGTGCTCCAAGGGATAGTTCTCGAATTGCGAACGCTCAAGCGCCACAGATGGGCTTTCGAAGCGGTCGTTGACGGCGGCGTTATTGACCAGAATGTCGATTTGACCGGTGCGTTCGACCACCGCATCCAATAGCCGCCGCAAGGAAACAGGATCGGTGACGTCCGCCGCATAAGCGAGTGCGCCCTGGCCAAGCTCATGGGCGACGCCCTCGCAGGCGGCTTGCTCCAAATCCGTCACGACCACCGCCGCGCCCGCTTCGGCTAGGGCCTTGCAATGATAACGGCCCAGGAGCCCCGCGGCGCCGGTGACAATAGCCGTTTTCCCCTGCAGGGAAAAGCGCTCCAATGTGTTCATGGGAACTTAGAATGCATCAAAGACCTCACCTTTGAGCCAATAGGCTTTGCCCGCGGTGTTATGCTGCGATCTGCTCAAAAGAAAAATAAGGGAACTCAGCTCGGTCGCGAGCATGCTCAACTGTAATCGCGACAATGTTCCCCTTATCATCAATATCGAGCAAGGTGTTTTCATCCAGGTCCCTGGTTTCGGCAACTACCTCTGCCCGGAACTCAATATATAAGGTGTCAGTATCCTGAAAGTATTTTATCCTCATGGTGCAAACGACCTGTCAAAGAACGCGTTGTGAACCGTCTGGTGATCGGCGAGCAAAACGACTCGAAGATATTTTGCCTCGGCTTCAGGAATAGGCGCCCACCGCCGAATACGCCCATCTTGCTGCACGACCTCCTTCACAGGATGATCAATCACCTGCTGAATCCACTCTAAACGGATACTCGCCCGGTCTGGGCGTTGTCGCATTGCCAGAAAATATTTGGTGAATTGCATTCAGAACTCTACCAGACCTCGCGGGCGTGTGGAATTCGCGGGTCGTGGCGCCCGGCGATTACTCGGCAGTAGCGTCGATCTCCGCTTGGCTAAACCCGCGGGCGTTGCGCGACGATCTGCTTTCAAAACGTCACACCCTGATAGATTTCCCCTGCCGGAATCGCCGTGCCCACGCTACTCAATCCGAGGTTCTCATCGCCTTCCAGGGTCGCTACCGTCCAACTGCCATCCGCTTCCAAGCGGTAGATCTCAATCCATCGCTGCTCGCTACCGATTAGGACGTATTCATGCAAGCTGGGCAGCTTGCGGTAATTCAAGAGCTTCTCCCGGCGGTCGATCGCCTCGGTCGATGGGGACAATACTTCTATCACCAGGCTCGGGTAACGCTTGACATACGGATCGGTATCGCGTGCATCGCAGGTAACGAAGACATCCGGATAGTAGAAGGCATCAGCCTCCTCGACCCGTACCTTGACATCGGACATGAACACTCGGCATGGTCCGCCGCGGAGGATGGAACGCAACTGGCTGGCCACATTTAAGGCAATCGCATTATGCGTATCCCGCACGCCAACCATCGCATAGAGTTGCCCAGCGACGTACTCGTGCTTGGTGGGGCTGTCGTTTTCAGAGGCCAGGTACTCTTCCGACGTCAGATGAGTCAGACGCGCGTGTTTCATGTCAGCTACCTCTGGAATAGATGGCGTTCTTTTCCGCCTTAAGCGCTTGCAGACATTTTACACACAAAGCAGGAGCCTCGCCGCGTGGGGCGAATTGGATGCGGTCGTATTTGGGAGCGACATGACCGCACTAGCCTCACATGCGGCGGATTACGCCTCGCTAATCCGCCCTACGAATATCGGAGACACCGCGCGTTTCACAGCGTGTGGCCGAAGACTGGGTACGTGACTGAGGGGAAGGCTAGGGCCCCGACGGGTAAGCGGCACGGTAGCGGCCACCGCGATGGAGCGCCGGAAGCGCATGGTCCCTGATCCTGGCGTGCCTCGCGCTTTAAGCTCCAGCCGTGGCCGCCGGCCAAATTGAAACGAGGAGCAACACCCAAAGAACGACGGCCGCCGCATATTTCTCTACCTTTATGAGATAGGGTGTTATGCTTATCGGCACAAAGAGCACCAGTAGCCAAGGAATCGGTATTACCCCAAAAACATCACTCCGGGGGATTTCCCAAAGTAACGGGATCATTCCCCAGTACCACAAGCACCAGATTGCAATGATGGTCGCGAGAAAGAGAATGAACTCTTTTCCCGGTTTCAAAAACCCCGCCAAAATGCTCATTATTGCCGTCAAGAGAATCCCGATCACCGGCACAGCGAGAGACGCCGTAAGCGTTGCCTTCAAGTGCGGATCAAGCGGGATGACATTCTGATATCCCGCCCACATTCCAATGGTCGCTAGGACCAAAAGAATGAGTGTGCGTTTCACCGCCCTGGACATCGCAAACGACGCTACGATCCTCTCCGGCGCTTTGTTCAACCACCGCGCCTCTTCCGGCGTGATATCTCCCTTTTTATATTTTTTCTCCGCAGGCGCCAGCCTTGTTGCCACAGTCCCTGCACCGCCTCCAGCCGTCTGGGAAGTTCCTTTTATGCTCCAAAACTTCCACCAACCCGATGGTAAGAGATAGAGGATTGTTGCTAGAAAGAGGAGTCCGAGAGTCACTGTAAAGACGTTCATTTCGTACTACCTGCTTTCTTGCCAGTGCTTCCTTGCTGTTGAGTAATTCCTCGTAGGGCTTCAGTAAGCTCATCCAGCTTTGCAAGCAAGAGAGCCTGGTCTGCACCAGATCCGTTATTGCCTGCGGTCCCCACGATGTAGGTCGCGCGTCCTTTTTGCGCCGTTTCCACTTGTGCCTCTTTTTCCATGATGGCTCGTCCAATGTCGCCCCCATCGCGAATGGCGCGCTGTTTGAGCCGGAGCCCGACGGCCTCACTCTGCATCTCCTTAACGGTCCTCTGGTAGGCCGCCGCGGCCTCTCGCTCTGCCCGCCACTCCGCGGTAAGAGCAAGTTTCTCCTCGTCGCTAAGTTTATCGGTGCCCATTTCTTTTATCTGGACACTTAAAACCCTCAGTCCGTATGTCTCAAGACTTTGATTTATCTGCATAACCAAAGCCGCAACCTCATGTTCTTCGGCGCCAGCAGTTTCTGCTGTTTGGGCACTTGCGAGAAGTGTGGCGATTACCACATTGGGGCCGAGGCGTTTCACCACTGTGTTGACCTTACTTTTTACTTCGTTGGTCAACTGCTCCTACCAACTATCCGTCCCCCAGAGTGTTCTTTCCAGGTTAATGCTCTGGACAGACAGCGCAAGGAAAGGATTAACCTTAAGACCGCCTGCGGTTTCAACCCCTTCCACTTTCACATTCCAAATGAAAGGGCGCGCGCGAACATGGTCGGATCGGCTTCGTTCTTGCCCTAAGACCCTCTTTCGGTCACCATCCTTTTCTACAATCTCTTCCTTGAGTTTCAAAACTTCCGTTGTGTGCACTCCTTGCCACGGTTGAAACCCGGTGAAGTAAAGATCTGTTGTTGCGTTGATATACCTCTTCCACCAATAGAGAGGGCTGAAAACAGAGCCGGTAATGTTGCCAAGTGTTTGGATATCGCGTCTGTGTATCCCCTTTTCCGCAAGTTTGTCAGCAATAATCCTCAAGTTGACCACGTGCCATGATTCGAAGTCCGGCACAAGATTGGAGAGTGGTGTTCCTTGAATTAAGAGTCTTCCGGAAAACCCATGTTCGGGCCTATTTAATAGCCCGTTGACGAGATCGCCACCCCTCTCGATTGCTTTGGCCTGCCCCCGCTCCAGTCGAGTGAACTCGACTCGAGGAAACTTGGGCTTGGGTCCACTTGGGTCGTTCACAAACCTCGGCGCAAAGAGCGGTGAGATAAGTGCAACAAAAAGGGCCCAAACGAAAACCGCGGCAATGATCTGGAAGGTGGTTGAGTTGAAAAATTCAACCACAACCTCAGGCTGAAACCACCCCGCGACAACGAGAACCGCTATAAACGCCGCAAGGATGATATACCTCACCATCTCTGTTCCTCCTCCAGCCGTTTGGCGAATAAGAATTTTAAACGCCCTTTTTCCTCGAAAAGGGAAAGTACTGGTGAACCTGTGGAGTGTCAAGCAGGCGAGTCGGTGGTGACGAATGGAGATATATTCGGTCGATTCATTGGCCCAAGGCGCCACATTTTGAGGCAATGTGAGGTCTGGTGAGAGTGGAGGCCAAAGGGGATTGTCGGCTCAGGGAGCTGAACCGGGTGTGAGGCGATACCGGGTGGGTGCGCGTTAAAGGAGCCAGGATGGAAGGATAAATCGTCTGACCGCATTATCCCCTTTATCCCAGGCAATAATAGTGGGCTGCCGACTATTGTCGCTGTTGTAGTATTACCCCGTCGCGTAACGGCGTTGGCCGGCCGCTTTCGGGACCAGCCGCACCGCGCAGTACTTAAACTCGGGGATCTTCCCGAAAGGGTCCAAGGCGTCATTGGTGAGGAGGTTCGCGGCTGCCTCGTGGTAGGAGAATGGCATGATGACGGTCCCGCGTTGGATACCGTTGGCGGTACGCGCGGGAGCTTCGATGGCCCCGCGGCGCGATGCCACGATCAACACATCACCGTCCTTGCCGCCGATCGAGGCCAAATCTTCGGGGTTGATGTAAATCGATGCCCGCGGCTCGATCGCATCGAGCACCAGCGAGCGCCGCGTCATGCTGCCCGTATGCCAGTGCTCGAGCTGCCGGCCGGTCAAGAACACGAAGGGAAAATCGTGATCGGGAAGCTCGGCGGCTTTGGTGTAAGCCGCGGGAACGAATCGGCCTTTACCGCTCTTGGTCGGAAATCCGTCTTGAAACAGGATGGGTTCGCCGGGGTCTCCTTCCTGTTCGCAGGGATAGGTGACCGAATCGTTTTTCTCCAAACGCTCCCAGGTGATCCCCGCCATGCTGGGCGCGGCCTTGCGGAGCTCGGCGAAGACTTCGGCCGGGCCGGAATAGGACCAGTCGAGACCCAAGCGGCAGGCCATTTCTTGGATGATCCAGAGATCCTGGCGGGCATCGCCCGGCGGGTCAATCGCCTGCCGGCCGAGCTGCACGCGCCGATCGGTGTTGGTGAAGGTCCCGGTCTTTTCCGGAAAGGCCGAGGCGGGCAGCACCACGTCGGCGAAACCGGCGGTTTCCGTGAAGAAAATATCCTGGACCACCAGGTGGTCGAGGTCCGCGAGCGCCCTGCGGGCATGGTTCAGATTAGGATCGGACATCGCCGGGTTCTCGCCCATGATATACATCCCCTTGATCTTACCCTCATGGACGGCGTGCATGATCTCGACAACGGTTAGCCCTGGTTTTGGATCGAGCGTGGCTCCCCACAGTCGTTCGAATTTGGCGCGTACACCGGGATCGGCGACCGGCTGATAGTCGGGGTAGACCATCGGGATGAGCCCGACATCGGACGCCCCTTGCACGTTGTTCTGTCCGCGCAAGGGGTGCAAGCCTGTCCCGCGCCGGCCGATCTGGCCGGTCATGAGCGCCAAGGAGATGATGCAGCGGGCGTTATCCGTCCCGTGCACGTGTTGGGAGATCCCCATGCCCCAGAAGATGATGGCGCGCTCGGCCGTGGCATAGAGCCGTGCCACCTCCTTGATGGTCTCGGCCGGGATCCCGCAGATGGGGGCGACCTTCTCGGCGCTGTAGCCCTCAATCCGCGTCCAGAGATCATCGAAGCCCTCGGTGTATTTTTCGATGTAGGTCCGGTTGTGCAAGCCTTCCGAAACAATGGTGTGCATCATGCCGTTCAGCAAGGCGACGTCCGTGGCTGGATGTAATTGCAGGAAATGGGTCGCATGCAGGGCAATGTCCGATCCGAAAGGTTCGATGACGACGAGTTTCTTACCCGCGCGCGCGGCGTTCTTCATGAAGGTCGCGGCGACCGGGTGGTTGGCGTTGGGCCGTGCGCCGATGATGACGATGACATCCGCCTCGACGCCGTCGGCGACCTGATTGGACACCGCTCCGGACCCGATCGTCTCCAGCAATGCGGCCACCGACGAGGCGTGACATAAGCGGGTGCAATGATCGACGTTGTTGGTCCGGAAACCGGTGCGCACGAGCTTTTGGAATAGGTAGGCTTCTTCGTTGCTCCCTTTGGCACACCCGAACCCCGCCAGCGCTTGGGAACCCGCCTCGTCACGAATGCGGCGCAGGCCGCCGCCGGCGCGCTCTAACGCTTCCTCCCAGGTCGCCTCCCGGAAGTATTGATAGACTTCTTCGGGGAAGATGATCTCCGGCGACTTCGGTACCCCATCGCGCCGGATCAAGGGTTTCGTGAGCCGCTCCTTATGGTGCACGTAGTCGAAGCCGAAACGTCCCTTGACGCAGAGACGCCCCCGATTCGACGGGCCGTCGCGGCCTTCGACGTAGTAGATCTTATTGTCTTTGACATTGAAGGTGAGCAGACAGCCGACGCCGCAGTAAGGACAAACGGAGGCCACCTTTTTGTCGGAACGCACGAGGCCGGCATTCTCGGCCGGCATGAGCGCGCCCGTCGGGCAGGCTTGCACGCATTCCCCGCAGGCGACGCAGGTGCTCACGCCCATCGGATCATCGAGGTCGAAGACGATTTGCGAATGCGGGCCGCGGAAGGCGTAGCCGATCACATCGTTGACTTGTTCTTCGCGGCAGGCCCGTACGCAGCGGTTGCATTGGATGCAGGCGTCGAGATTCACCGCGATGGCGGCGTGGGTGAGATCGGCGCGGGGTTGCTGGCGGCCGGGAAAACGAGGCCGGTCGATCGCCAGCTTTTCGGCCCAGTGGTCGAGCTCGGAGCGCGGCGTATAGGGCGATCGGCCTTGGCTCGGCATATCCGACAGCAGCAACTCCAAGACCAGTTTCTGCGAATGCAGCGCCCGCTCGCTCGCGCTCGAGACCTCCATGCCGTCCGTGGGTCTTCGGCAACAGGAGGGCGCCAGCGCCCGTTCGCCCTTGATCTCGACCACGCAGGCGCGGCAATTCCCATCGGGGCGATAGCCTTCCTTGTAGCATAGATACGGGATCTCGGTCCCAAGCCGTAGGGCTGTTTGCAGAATAGTCTCATGGGGCAGCGCGTCGGCCTCGCGGCCGTCGAGCTTAAATCGAATCGTCTGCTGTTCTGATACGACCATTGGATCCATTAGTTAAACTCCTCGGGAAAGTATTTGATCGCGCATCGGAGCGGGTTGGGCGCGGCCTGGCCGAGACCGCAGATCGACGCATCCTCCATGGCGCGCGCCAATTCCTCGAGTAAGGCCCCGTCCCAATGGTGCTTTTGCATCAATGCGACCGCCTTCGCGGTACCGACACGGCAGGGGGTGCACTGGCCACAGGACTCATCGGCGAAGAAACGCATCGCGTTGAGCGCGGTCTTACGCGCACTGTCGTACTGCGACAAAACGATGATGGCGGCCGATCCGATGAAGCATCCGTAGGGCGTCAAGGTATCGAAATCGAGCGGAACATCTCCGAGTGACGCCGGTAGGATACCCCCCGAAGCCCCGCCGGGGAAGTAGCCGTAAAATTCATGTCCCGGCAGCATGCCGCCGCAATACTCCGCGATCAACTCCCGCATCGTGATACCCGCCGGGGCCAGATACACCCCCGGAGTCCGCACCCGCCCGCTGACCGAAAACGAACGTAATCCCTGGCGGCCGTGGCGCCCCTGCGAGGCGAACCAGTCCGGGCCGTGCTCGATGATGTGGCGCACCCAGTGCAGGGTCTCCAGGTTGTGCTCGAGCGTCGGGCGCCCGAATAGCCCCACCTGCGCCAGGTAGGGCGGACGCAAGCGCGGCATGCCGCGCTTGCCTTCGATCGATTCGATCATCGCGGATTCTTCGCCGCAGATGTATGCCCCGGCGCCGCGGCGGAGATGAATCGGCGGAATGATGCAGGGCGTGTTGCGGCGGAGCTTTTCGAGCTCCGCGGTCAACATCGTGCGGCATCCCGCATACTCGTCGCGCAAGTAAATATAAACTTCCTCCGCCTCGATGGCCCAGGCCGCGACCAAGGTGCCCTCGAGGAAGCGGTGCGGATCGCGTTCCAAGTAATAGCGGTCCTTGAAGGTACCGGGCTCCCCTTCATCGATATTGATCGCCACCAAGCGCGGCTTGGCTTGGCCGCGGAGGATGCGCCATTTGCGTCCGGCCGGAAAACCGGCCCCGCCCAATCCGCGCAGATTGGAATCTTCCAATGCCTTTATGACGCTCTCGACATCGCGCTCGCCGTTGACGCAGGCCGCGAGCGTCTTGTAACCGCCGCGCACGACATAATCGTGATAGTCGATCCCAGCGGGCGGTATGGCTTCCGTTTGCTTCTCGGCGATGGCCTTCTCCACGCTGTAGGGGGAGGCCCATTCGAGCGCGTGGGTACCGACCACGGCGACCGGCGCCCCGCCGCAGCGTCCGACGCAGGGCACGGTTTTTACGCGCACCTGCGGTCCGACGCGGCGCTGCAGATCCATGATCAATTCCTTGGCCCCGAACATCTCGCAGGTGACCGAGTCACAGACGCGCACGGTGAGCGGGGGAGGGGGCATATTTTCCTCCTTGACCACATCGAAATGGTGGTAAAAGGTGGCGACTTCGTAGATCTCGGTGGTCGGGAGATTCATCTCCTTCGCCAGGGCGACGATATGCGCCGCCGATATGCAATGATGGCGATCCTGGATCTTGTGTAAAAACTCGATCAGCAGATCGCGACGCCGCGGGGTATCTCCCAGCAACTCGCGAATCTCGGCGAGCGCCTTCGGCTCGACCTTGCGGCCGCGCCGCCGGCCTTCTTTTTCGCCCTTGCCTTTAATGAGTAATGGCATTGTGTCCTCAGAGCTTGTGAAAAAAATCGTCGCGAGCGCAATAGATTCTCACGCAACCAATGTTATACAGACCGACTTCAACGAATCTGGAAGTCCCTTCTCCCTCAGGGAGAAGGTTAGGATGAGGGGAATCAAATCAAACACTTTCGTCGATGCTTTCGATCCCCTCACCCCAACCCTCTCCCGGAGGGAGAGGGAGAAAAGACGATGCCTGTCCCGGAACGACAGGGACCTTGGAGTGCTACCCCAAATTTCAAATATGTGTGGTTAGATTTTTTCACAAACTCCTCAGAGGCTGTAAATCAATCTACCGCGCAGCAGCCGTCGGGGTAGAGCACGTTGTTGGGCCTCATGGCTTTACGTCTGATTCCGCAGTGCCGTTGCCAAGATCACCCGCGGCGGCTGGCGAATCGTCTGTGGCTGATTCCTTGTCTGTTGCCTTTCGGAGCGCTTTACTCGCCGCACGAGCGATCTTCTTGCGAGCTTCTTCGGCTTTGTCGCCTTCCATTACTTCGCGTTTAATAACTTCCGCAGTAAAGACGGTTCTAATTTCTTCGATGTTTATCTTCACGTCTGTGGATACTCGACGCAGCTCTCTTCTAACGACTTCCAACACTGGATCAGTTAGCATTATGGCGCCGAGGAAGAAACGGCTGAGCGCTTGCTTTTGACTGTGGTAGTCCCCAAGAACCGACTTGATCCAGCCCTCCTTGCAGAATAGGTAAAGCGCTTCTATGTCCTTCGCGCTTTTGGGGTTTAGACTACAAAAATCAATGTCGACGACAAGCTCATGGGCGATTGGTTTTGTGAAGGTGACCTTATAAAACCGCCAATAGCTTCCGTTTGTTAGCACGACCCAGTCGATGCCCTGATTCGCGGCGTAGTCCACGACCTGCTTTACATGCGCTTCCTTCAACTCAAGCCCTATAGCTTTAACTTCAATGAGCGATTGGAGCACGCCTTCAATTTTTGTAGCTAGGTCGCAGTATGTGCCACGAATAGCGTACTCAGACGTGATTTCTGAGTATTTGTCGTACCCAAATATCTCAGCCAGCATGTCCACAATGATCGTGACGGTATCGGACTCTCCGACGTCACGTGACTTGGCAGCGAGCAGTACGGGCTGAAACCGCTTGAGCCCCGCTACGAGGCGCTCTACGACTTTGTTTGGAACAGTTGCCATTTAAAGATCCCCTAGATAAACGACGCTGCAGGGTGATATGTCTTCTCGCTCGCTCAGCGGCTCCTGGCGCTCGGGGCTGCTCGCGACGATTGATTCACAACCTCTAAGAGCGCCGAATGTAAAACCAGCAGCTCGCCCTTTCCGCCGAGCGCGAGATCGCCGCTGAAGCGCTCCGCCTCGGGCCCGATATCGCGCAGCAAGGCGAGCTTACGGTAGGAGTTGCTCAGTTGCCGGAACAGCAAACGCAGAAACTCCATCTTGAGGACGCCACAGGAATTGAAGGTGGCGCTAATCTCGGCGGGCTTGCGGGCGAATACGATCGTGCCCCGGCGCATGCCAATCCCGGGGTAGCATCCGCTCTGCCCTAGCACCAGGATGGTTCCCCCTTTCATGCGGCTGCCGCAATAATCGCCGCTATTGCCGCGCACGTAGATGATCCCGCGCCGCATGCGGTCGCCGACGCGCGCACCCGCATCGCCCGAGACGATGATGACTCCTTCCGACATGCCCTCGAGCGCGCCGGCCTCGGCGCCGCCGAGGAAATCCCCGGTATTAGCTTGTACCTCGATGTAACCACCGCGCATCCCGCGTCCGGTTCCATGGCCGGCCGATCCGCGCACCGCGATCGTCCCGCCGCGCATGTTGCGGCCGACATCGTCACCGGCGCGGCCTTGTACCGAGATGCTCCCAAAGCTCATCGCCATGCCGATGCCGTACAGTTTATCGCAAGCGCGGCGGATCTGGATCACGCTCGTGTCCTCGCCCTGGACCTCGAAAAGTTCATGCAGGCGCAGGGAGCGGTTACCGCAGGTGAGCTTGATTTGCTCGATGGCGGGGCGGCCCATTGCCTGTAAGCCATCGGGTGTGAGCCGCCCGATATCCATCTCTTGGGCCGGGCGTGTCCGCAGCGTGAGCGTGAGCGGGGTCAAGCGAGGATCTCCCGCAAGTGAAAATGATAGGGACCCAATTTACCGCCGAAATTCCCGGCGCTGATGCGGTAGATCCCCTTTTTCGGGCCGAACTT
>JBOIDH010000031.1:0-11693 GCA_050740495.1 Gammaproteobacteria bacterium
CGTAAATGCACTTCACCCCGGTAGCGCGCTGATTGATGATGGTATCGATGGCGAGCGCGGTCTTGCCGGTCTGCCGGTCGCCGATGATGAGCTCGCGCTGGCCTCGGCCGATGGGCACCATCGCGTCGATAGCTTTCAGTCCCGTCTGCACCGGCTGGCTGACCGATTGCCGGGTGATGACGCCGGGCGCAATCTTCTCGATCGGCGAGGATTCCTGCGCCGCGATCGGTCCTTTGCCGTCGATGGGGATCCCGAGGGAATCGACGACGCGGCCGAGCAAAGCCGGTCCGACCGGGACTTCCAAGATGCGCTTGGTGCAGCGTACGACATCACCCTCCTTGAGGTGCTCGTAGCCGCCCATAATGACGGCGCCCACGGAATCCCGCTCGAGATTAAGCGCGAGGCCGTATACGCTTCCGGGAAACTCGATCATCTCGCCCTGCATTACATCGCTCAGTCCGTGAATGCGGGCAATGCCGTCGGTGAGGCTCACCACCGTGCCTTCGGTGCGGGCTTCGGTCGGGAGTTCATATTCCCGGATCTTCTTCTTTATGAGATCGCTGATCTCGATTGCGCTGATTGGCATCTTTCCCGTGACCTCGCTAGTTTCAGTAACCCGTCATTCCGTACAGGGAGTGTACGGAATCCAGCGCTAAGGAAGGCATCCCTGCATCTGGATTCCGGCCACCATGGCGGGAATAACGTTCTATCAATTAAACCGCGTGCTCAATTGCTGTAAGCGTCCCCGCACCGAGGCGTCGATCACGAGATCTCCGACGCGCACGATTGCACCGCCGATCAAACCCCGATCGATGCGCGTTGTCACCTTGAGATCCTTGCCTACGCGCCGTTTCATGGCCGCGGCGATCACTTGCTCTTGCTCGGCACTCAGATCGAAAGCGGATATGACCTCGACATCGACGCTCCCCTGAGCCTCAACGCGCAGCTCCTCGAAAAGCCGGGCGATCTCGGGCAGGATTTGCAAGCGCCCGCCGTCGAGCAGCACACGAATGAGATTGCGGACTTCGGGCGTCAGTCTATCCCCGGCGAGATCGAAGATCAGCCGCTCCAGCTTGGAGCGCTCGATGCGCGGATCGAGGGCGATCTTGTGCATCATTGGATCCTGCATCAACAACCGTAGCAACGCTAAAACTCCGGACCACTCGTCCCATTGACCGCTCTCCCGGGCGCGTTCAAACACCGCGTGCGCATAGGGGCGCGCCAGTGTCGCTGTCTCTTGCATCGCCTTACAGTCGGGCCGCGAGTTTATCCAGAACGTCCCGATGCGCGTTGGCGTCAACCTCGCGCATCAAGACCTGCTCCGCGCCCACCAGCGCGAGCCTGGCCACCTCCCGTTGCAGTTGTTCTTTGGCCTGCTGAGTCTCTTGAGTGATTTGATCTCGCGCGGCGGCGACGATGCGTTCGCCCTCGATACGCGCGTTGGCCTTGGCTTCCTCCACGATTTCATCGGCGCGTTTCTGGGCGTGGGCAATATTTTCCTGGGCTTGCTGCTTGCCCTCGCGCAAGATGCTCTTGGCGCGGCTCTCGGCCAATTCCAGATCGTGCCGCCCTTTTTCCGCGGCGGCGAGACCGTCGGCGATGCGCTTGGCGCGCTCCTCCATCGCCGCCATCAAGGGCGGCCACACGAAACGCATGGTGAACCAGACCAGAATGGCGAAGGTAATCGCCTGGCCAAACAAGGTGGCGTTGATATCCACGTTCGCGCTCCTTAACTCTAGATTTTGCGCCGAGGCGCGTGCTTTAACCGCCGGCGACTTTCGCCAGCGCGGCGCCGAAGCCGAAGGGATCGGCAAACAGCACATAAAGCCCCATGGCCGCGCTGATCATGGGGACGGCATCGACCAGGCCGGCGACCAGGAAGAACCGGCCGATGAGCAGGTTGGCGAGCTCGGGCTGGCGCGCCACCCCTTCGAGGAATTTACCTCCCAGGAGACCGACGCCGATGGCCGCTCCCAACGCGCCTAAGCCCAGCATCAAGGCCACCGCGAGCACCGCGAGCCCCTGGACATTGCTCAATACATTCACCAGCTCCATAGCTTTCTCCTATAGTTAATTATACTTCGCGGGCGGGGTATGAAGCCCGCCCTTGACCAAAGGGGAGAGCTGCGCTTCTCCCCTTTGGAAACCCCATCGCTAAGGTACCCGCGGCAACACCGCGGGGAATAAATCTCAATGACTCTCATGCGCCATGCTGAGGTACACGATCGTCAGCATCATGAAAATATAGGCTTGCAGTGTGATGATCAGGATGTGAAATATCGCCCACGGCGCACCGAGCAGCCATTGTACCCAGTAAGGCAAGAGCGCGATCAGGATAAACACCATCTCACCGGCGTACATGTTCCCGAAGAGCCGCAACGCCAGCGACAGCGGTTTTGCGATGTCCTCGATGATTCTAAACAGCACATTGATCGGCGCCAGCTTCGGCCCGAAAGGCGAGGACATGGCTTCGTGCGCGAATCCGTCGGCCCCTTTGATCTTGTAGTTGTAATAGATCATGAGACCAAAAACCGACAAGGACATGGCGAAGGTAAGATTGGGATCGGTCGTCGGAACCGACTTGAATTCGTGAACGCCGGCGTAACCCACGAGCTTCGGCAGGAGATCGACGGGTAAGAGATCCATGGCGTTCATCATGAACACCCAGACGAAGATCGTGAGCGCCAAGGGCGCCACCAGCTCGTTCTTGCCGTGAAAGATCCCCTTGACCGAGCCGTCCACAAGCTCCACGACCATCTCGACGAAATTCTGCAAGCGGCCGGGCACCCCGGGGCTCGCCTTGCGGCCCACTAAGTACAGCAAGCCAAAAACGACGAATCCGATGATCGCCGATACCGCGAGCGTGTCTACGTGTATGGTCCAAAACCCCGAGCCCTGCGCGTTATTGGTGAGATGGTGCAGGATGTATTCAGACGTTGATTGCGGTGCTTGCGCTGCCATTAATTCTCATTTTAAGGTAATACCATGGCCAACCCGTACGCGATGAGTGTCGCCGCGTAGGCGACAAAAAACGGCCCCACGGCGACCTCCTTATAAAAAAGGAATGCCGCGACGAAAAGGCCCATCGTGATCCCAATTTTGACAAACTCGGCGAGGACCTGCGCCCCTAGGAGCGTCCCCGGCGAGCCTCGCTTGATTCGGGTGATACACACCGCCGCCGCGCCGGTCGCCGCCGTCCCGATACCGCCCCCGGCCAATGCGGAGACGGCCCAGCCGATCTCCCGGATCGCACATAAACCCGCCGCGAGCACCGTCAGTCCAAGCTGCAGGGCGATGAGTTTTTGCAACCCCCGGTCCATGCGAACCCCAATCAGGACAAGCGCGGCATGCTAATGCAAAAACAAGGACAGCGTCAACGGGGATCGCGGGTTGAACATTCTCGCCATGTTAATGAGCCGGTCGGACTACCGCCGGCAGTACAAGCAGACAAGGCTACCGGCCGACAGCTTTATAATCCGGGGAGATCAAGTTGTTCTTCTTTCGTCTTCTCGCGTTTGGTCTGCTTGAAGGTCAGGCCTCCATGCGCCAAGTCCGGGTAGCTCGGGCGCTCGCTGCCGTCCAGCAGGCTTTCAATAGTAAGGATCTGAATCTTCGGGAAGCTCTGACCTGTGGCTGATGAGTAGTAGCCAGTCCTGACCGCTTCCGCAATCATTGATTTCGTCGGTGGCGCAAGCGTGATGAATAATCCTATTTGCGCGCCTTCACCCGCCACGGTCGCAATTAAATCCTTCACCATTGTCAGACCGACGTTCTCACCAGCTTTAACGGAAACGATGATTTTCTTAGCCGCGGACTTCTCGTCCTGGAAATAGATGATCCCGTCGATGCCCCCGTCGGCACCTTTTCTCCTACTCTCGTAGGGGCTGGGCATTGACCAGCGAGCAGGCCCACCACTGGAACTGGTATTTGTCCCGGCCGGCGAGTGACCGTGCTCCCTCTAAGTCCTTGGGGGTGCCGATGACCTCATATTGCAGGCCGGGGAAGTCGTCTTTAAGTCGCCGCTCGGCTACCGGACCTCACGCCTGGCACGCTGCAAAGCCTGGCGCTTGTGTCGCGACGAAGGCGGGCACCAGAGGCGGCAGATTAGGCCGCCGGCTGGCACCCGGACGTATTTGCAGACGCAATGACTACGATCGTGAACCGGACGGGGGCTTACGCCTAGGACGTCCGGCCATACTCCGCGAGGCCGTCCTTGCCGTGCTCACATCGCTACGCACGGCATTCCTGTGCGCCCGCGAACCCGGCGCGCGCGCCTGAGTCTCTGCGCCACGCCCGGCGCTATCGGTTGACGGCGGAACGAACGACAGAACCAGCCGCTTCCCATAGGCGGCGGCGACCCGATCGAGCTGGCGAACGGTGGTCGCGTGATGGGGATCTTCTAGCCGCTGAGCCGCCGCCCACGAGGTTTCGAGCGCACGAGCGAGATCGGACAACGGCCGCTCGGCGCGGGTTCGGCGGACCAGTAAAGCGGCCTGACAGGCCGGTGATGGAGACACGCATATACCGCGGTGCTTGCCGGGTTTCGGAATGGCCTCGCCCTCATCCATGCGTCCTTCCAGCGTCAGGGTGAGCACCTCGGCGGCGTTGAATAGCGCCTCGGCTTTGCTCTCGCCCTCGGTGATGGCGTCCGGTAAATCCGGAAACGTGACGGTAAACCCGCCGTCTGGCTGCGGATCGAGCAGGGCTTGATAGGTAATTTTCATTTCAATTTAACTCTACTTTGGCGTTCAATGCTGGCCAGCGTGCCGGGCTTCAGATCGCGCCTGCTGTGCACCGGCACGGAGACCTTGATGGCGCCCCTGGCGAGCCGGAAATGGCTGCCCTGGCTGCGTACCACGATGAAGCCCGCCTCCTTGAGTCGCTTGATGACCTCCTTGCCATTCATGGGCGCTAGTATATATCAGAGATGATATATCGGCAAGGATACATAACAAATTTATGGCCCGACCTGGCTTCGGGCTGGCCACGACTGCGGGTTGCCCGCGCGTTCCGGTACCGATCGGCTGCTCGCGCTGGGTTTGAACCTGTTCCGCGCGCCGACTTTATTTTATATGGTTCAGGATCCCATCAAGCTCATCGAGCGAGGTATAATAGATCACCACGCTGCCGCGGCCGTGTCCATCATGGCGTACGCTGGTCTTGGCGCCTAAGCGTTCCGAGATCTGTTGCTCCAAGGCCGTGATATTGGGATCCTTCGGCGGCCGCTGGTCCGCTGACTTAGCCTCCTGGAGCCGGCGCACCAAGCGCTCCGATTCCCGCACGGATAGGCGCTGGGCAACGACGCGTTGCGCCGCTTCGATCTGCGCCCGGCCTTCCAGGGCTAGCAGAGCGCGGGCGTGGCCCATATCGAGATCCCCCGCCTCGAGCTTGCGCTTGACCTCCTCCTGCAACTCCAAGAGCCGCAACAGGTTGCTCACGGCGGCGCGCGATCGGCCGACGGCATCCGCCACCTCTTGGTGGGTCATGCTGAACTCGTTCACCAGGCGCGAAAACGCCGTCGCTTCTTCCAAGGGATTGAGATCCTCGCGCTGTATATTTTCGATGAGCGCGATGCTGAGCGCGACCCCGTCGGTGACATCGCGCACGATCGCCGGGATCTCGTGCAGACCCGCAAGCTGCGAGGCGCGCCAGCGCCGTTCCCCGGCGATGAGCTCGTAACGCTGACCGCCGCCGAGCGGACGGACGACGATGGGCTGTACCACCCCCTGGGCGCGGATCGAATGGGCCAGGTCTTCGAGCGCTTCCGGACGGAGGTCGAGCCGGGGTTGATAGCGGCCTTTTTGGATCATTTCGATCGGGAGGGCGCGGACTTCTCCAGCGGGTGCAAGGTCGGGCCCCGCATCCACCCCCAGCAAGGCCTCCAGACCCCTCCCCAGTCCTCGTTTCTTAATGCTCATTTTGCGCGCCTCCGTCCCGCGGTGCTTGCCCCGATACCCCTGTGCCCGCGGGGAGCGCATGCCGGCGCAGGATCTCCCCCGCCAAGGCGAGATAAGCGATCGCCCCGCTCGAGGTCTTGTCGTACTGCAGCGCCGGCAACCCGTAGCTCGGGGCTTCGGCGAGGCGCACGTTGCGCGGGATGGTCGTGCGATAGACCTGGGCGCCGAAATGGTTCAGCAACTGCGCTGATACATCGTTCGCGAGGGTATTCCTGGGATCGAACATAGTACGCAGCAACCCTTCGACACCGAGCGCGGGATTCAAACGGTTCTTGATCGTAGCAATGGTGGCGAGAAGCGCGGTCAACCCTTCCAGCGCATAGTACTCGCATTGCATGGGAATAATGACTGAGTCCGCCGCCACCAATGCGTTCACGGTGAGCATGTTGAGCGCCGGCGGACAGTCGATAAAAATATAGTCATAGTTCTCCGCTACCGGCGCCAGCGCCGCGCGCAGGCAGGACTCGCGGCTGTCAAACGAGAGTAATTGCACCTCGGCCCCGGTGAGGTCGCTGTTGGCCGGCACCAGATGGTAACCGCCCGCGGCCGCCGCGATGGCGGAGTCCGCGATCGAAACCTCGCCCGTCAGGACATCGTAGGCGGAAGTGGACAGCGAGCGCTTATCGACCCCGCTTCCCATGGTGGCGTTGCCTTGCGGATCCAGGTCCACGAGCAGGACACGCCGCTTGGTCGCGGCCAGCGAGGCGGCTAGATTGACGCTGGTCGTGGTCTTACCCACGCCTCCCTTCTGGTTGGTGATCGCGATTACTTTCCCCATGTCCCCTGCCGTAGCTAGGGTTATTGTACCGCCGCGCGGTCGAAAAAATACACGTGGCGGGCCGGATATCGGTGGGGTTGCTCTCAAAGGGAGTTAGAATTCGGCAGACATTAAATCGAGGCAGACGCCGCGCGTGATGTACAACGGCGGCTAGCCCATGCCTGGGGAAACACGATCGACACGCTCGATCCCAACCGTTTGTAAGGAGCATAGAGCATGAACACCGCACAGCCACTTGGCCTCCTAGTGGGCCGCGTCCTACTGGCCCTCATCTTCATCGGCTCCGGCTTCAGCAAGATCACCGGATTTGCGGACACCGCGGCCTCCATGGCCGGCAAGGGCATACCGATGGTGGAGGTATCGCTGATTATCGCTATCCTCATCGAGTTGGGCGGCGGCCTGCTGCTCGCCCTCGGCTACAAAGCCCGCTGGGCGGCGCTCGCGATCTTCCTGTTCCTGATCCCGGCCACCCTGATCTTTCACGCTTTCTGGGCGGTAGACCCCGAGCAAGTGAAGATGCAGCTTATCCAGTTCCAGAAAAACCTGGCAATTATGGGCGGTATGCTCTACGTGGTGTTTAACGGCCCGGGCCGCATGAGCCTGGACCGGGTGTAACGCGTGTATAATTTAACGCATAAGATGAGCCGCCCGTTCCCCGACGCTATGAGCATGCGCTGTCGGCACCTATTGATGGTCTACCCCGAATTTCCGAAGACCTACTGGGGAATGCAATACTTTCTTCCTCTCATCGGCAAGAAAGCCCTGATGCCGCCGCTCGGGCTTATCACCATCGGCGCGTTGACCCCCAGCCACTATGAGATCCGCTTGGTGGACCTGAACTGTGAAGCCTTGACGGAGGATGACCTCGGCTGGGCCGATATCGTATGTTTTTCGGCGATGCTTCCACAGAAGCCGTCCCTCTTTCACGTGGCGGAGCGCTGCCGGGCAGCACACAAGTTGATCGTCTTCGGAGGCCCCTATCCGACGGCCTGTGCGTCCGAATGCGCGCCGCATTGCGATGTCCTGGTGCTGAACGAAGGCGAGATCACCTGGCCGGCCTTCCTCGAGGACTTGGAACGAGGTATTTATAAAGACAGGTATACGAGCGAGGAAAAGCCCGATGTCTCAAGCACCCCTGTCCCCCGCTTCGACCTCCTGAACATCGACGAGTATGGAATCATTCCGATTCAATTCTCCCGAGGCTGCCCGTTTCAATGCGAGTTCTGCGACATCATCGTCATGTTCGGCCGCAAGCCAAGGACGAAAACACCGGCTCAGTTGCTGCGGGAGTTGGGGGCGGTGCTTGAGACCGGATACCGGGGGATGATCTTTATCGTCGATGATAACTTTATCGGCAATAAGAAGGCGGTTAAGCGGTTGCTGGTGGAACTGGCCTGCTGGAACGCCGCCCACGGGCACCCCTTTTTCTACGGGACCGAGGCCTCGGTGAATCTCTCCGAAGACGCTGAGCTCTTGGATCTGATGGTCGAGGCCAACTTCACCTGGGTGTTTCTCGGTATCGAGTCCCCCTCGGCAGAGAGTCTGAAGGAGACCCGCAAGTTCCAGAACCTGAAAGGCTCGCTCGAGGGGCGCGTACATAGGATCCAGAGCGCGGGTCTATTGGTCTTTGGCGGGTTCATCATCGGTTTCGATAGCGATGGGGACGACATCTTCGCTCGCCAGATCGAGTTTATCGGACAGGCGGCAATTACCAACGCCATGATCGGGCCGCTGGTGGCGCTACCCGGGACCCCGCTCTATGCCCGCATGAAGCAAGCGGGCCGTCTTCTCACGGGAGACGGCCTCGGGCACGATCGTACCATCGCCTCGGGGTATACCAATATCGTCACCCTGATTCCCGAGATTCGATTGCTGCGAGGGCATTGCCACATCCTGCAATCGATCTATGCGCCGGAAGCGTATTTCAGACGGGCCTTTGCAGCCCTCTGTCACCTCCCTCATCCCGGTAGCGTGTGGGAACGTATAGCGAGGGCCTTGTGGCTCGGGCATGTGGGGGTGTCCTTCCTGCTGCAGGGCACGGATAAAACCCCGACGCTGCGATCCTTCCTGCGCCAGCTCGGGTCTTTCTATCGCATCCTTCGCCGGCTGCCGGTGCACTACAAAGGCGCAAGCCTGTCCTTCGCCTGGAAGGTCATTATCAAATGCCCCGACCAAATGCCTTTTATACTTCCCTTTATCTTGATGGGGTTCCACTATTACATGTTTACCTTTGCACACATGCTGCCGGAGTTATCGGCATCCATCAAACGCCTCGCGGCAGCGCCGGAGGTGAGCGATAAGCTTACGCAACGGCCGGCGGCTTAGACACGATCCCGGCGCGCGGCGAGGACCTCACCGAAGCCGATCACGTCCGCCCGGTCCAACGAAACATGACCCGTTGCGAAACCGCGTTGAAGCTCCTATCCTTGCAACAACGGAAAGGTTATTACCCAATGAGCAATCGCACGACGCCAAGGGTACGGCTTGAATTTGCGAACCTACCGCTCGTCGAGGTAGCTGTTCGGGCCACGTTTTCGCAGCCGCTTGAACTGAAGTTCGCCATCATCAATCGGGTCGCGGAAAGGCTTCGGCCGGATTTCCCGATCCTTGCGGAACCTGAACGGTTCGAGCTTCCGCCGGGCGTTAGCGGACAAGTGGAGTTCGGTCCCGGGACTCTCGTCGGCGCGATCTACTCCGGCAACCAGCACGGGATCATCATCACGGTCCAGAGCCAGGTGATCGTCGCACGATGGTTGAAACAGGTGCAACCCAGCGCACCCGCATATCCGCGTTACTCTGCACTGCGGGATGCACTTTGGCAGGCTTTCGATGCTCTTACTGATGCGAGTAACGGTGCTCGTCCGCCGATCGTGGTGACCAACATGTCGTATGTAAATTTCTGGGCAATGTCGCCCTCGGAACCAGTCCTCGCGAAGTATTTCTCGGAGCTGGTTCACGTCCGAGCGGCCGTGAACTCGCAGGCGCTGCACAAGCTCGAGGCGTCGTGGCGTGAACGTGATGACGTTGATCTTCGGTTTACGCTCGAGCAGGTCACCGCCAAAATGGAAGAGCGTGACGTCGAGGGCTTTCGCTTGACGACGGCGGCGGGACAGAGGCTTGCCGCTTCCGCGAATCCGCAGGAGAAGCTGGATTTTTTGCATGATCGACTGCAGATCTTCTTCCGTGAGGTGCTTTCGGAACACGCGAAGACCGAGTGGGCGCTTACATCGCCGGAGGCCACGTAAGGTGAGCAGCAATGCGGTCGAGGATTACTTCGAGGCACCGCCACCCGAGCGTGGAAGGTACCTAGCAAATCGACTCCTTCCAAGCGAACCGGGCAAGGCACTCCCTCGCATTGTTCCCGTTGGCCCCGAGTCCCACGAGGGAGCTCTCGACGAGTCCAGCAACACTTCCTGCGACCTGCCGATTGTTCGGTTTCTTGATCGGAGCCGCTACCTAGCCTTTAGAATACGCCGCACAAGCAACGTCGCCGACACGGAACACTGGGCTTACGGCACAATGGCGGAAGGTTCGTATGCCACGAATCGGGGTTCTTCGGAAGCCGACACGTGGGTACTGAGTCTCGAGCAGGAGCTTGCGGAGAACGTCAAAGATCTGCGGGATAGCGATGGCATCTTTGTTTCCGAGTCAGCGATCCGTGCTTGCCTGTTGTGGGCTCGTGCGCTAGCCCCATTCCTGATCTCGTCGCCGAGCTTGAAGTCCGGGGCGTTTGCCGAAGACGATGGCTGCGTGGCACTCGTCGTCCATTCGCTGGCGACCGGGCGTCGCTTAACGTGCCGTGTTTCTGCCGACGGGAACACCGTGCGCGTCATCCAGATCGACGAACGCATGAAATCGGAAGTGTCCCATTTGAGCCTGCGTGATAAGGACACACCGCGGGAGCTTGCCGGGTGGGTCCTCGCGACGGCGTAGAGGCGTTTGCGCCGGACGACTCCTTCCTACGTCGAATCGATAAAAAGCGCCATGCGCTTGATGGCATCATCGCCGCCGATGTCTTCAGGCCACGGACTAATGAAACGACCCTTTCCTTCACTTATCAAGATGCATCGCTGAGACAAGAGGGCGCGCTCGCTGCGTACCAGCTTGCCAAGCGATTGCCGTCTGGCGATCTGCCAGGGATCTGCCGACTCACGTTCCATGACCTGACAAGGAAACTTGACCCGCCGCTGCCGCCATTTTTTCCCTGTGAATCTCGTCCTTGGGGCAGTCGGTCGTACAATTCCTTTGACAAAAGGCATCAGCAGAAGATTGTCTGTGGCCAGCTTCGATGCAGATGCCCATAGGCTGGATCCGTCTTATCCTTTTCTGGTCGTGGCTGGTCGGGGCATTCGATAATGACCTTCCAGGCGAGTGTTGGTCCGTGCGCCGCCGATCAGGAATGTTAGCCTGTACGTGCGACTTGGAGTCATTTTAAATGCCTTTTATACTTCCCTTTATCTTGATGGGATTCCGGTTCCCGCCGCGCGCCACAAAGTCTGGTTTCAGCAGATTTGGACCGGCGTTACAGGGGCTTCCACAAAGAGGCATCCGGCGCCGTATCCGCCTGACCTTGCCGAGCGGCTTGTTCGCATGTTCTCGTTTGTCGGCGACACGGTGTTGGACCCGTTTCTAGGCACGGGAACCACTAGTGCCGCGGCGGCAAAGTGGGGCCGGAACAGCATCGGTATCGAAGTGGACCCGCACTATTTCCAGATGGCGGCAAAACGCGCGTTAGCCACGAATCGCTCCAGCTTTTTTCGTCTTCGGCGGTCCGTTTGCACCAATAACAACTCGATAGGGAGTTCACCTTGCTGGACGTGGCAACACTACTCGGCGCCCGAGCGGAACGAATGCGGCGTGAAAGTGCTCGTCAGCGGAACCACGCGAACGCGAACAGGCCGAGCATCCCGAACGCGAGGCCGATCTTGAGCGCCGTACCGAGCAGGATCCCCAGCCAT
>JBOIDH010000032.1:0-11623 GCA_050740495.1 Gammaproteobacteria bacterium
AGTTTCCATTTTCGTTTGATCGCGCTGATCCGCGGCACGAAATCCTCTTGGATGGCCTTAGCCGTCTTCTCCAGAACACCGATGATGCGGTAGCAACGCTCCACCTCGACCTGTTGCATCCGGCCTAAGAGTTCCTCCATATCGACTTCCCGTTTTTGCTCGAATCGCTGACGCAGGTTATCGTCGTCGATCGGGTTGGCCGCTTCCAAGTTGTAGATGCGGTAAAAACGGCCGGCCGTCAATCCGGCGCTCGCCAAGGCGCGCTGCCAGGCCGCGAAGACTTCTTCCGGATTGTCTTCGCGGGCGGTCGCATCGATTTGATTGAGCACAAACAGAAACTTGTTGGAGTCGGGTCTGCTAATGGTCTCGGCGACCAGGTGCTGGAGGGTATCTTTCATCGCGCCCGGTTCCGGATGCCGGGCGTCGAAAAACACGAGCACCAGATCGGAGAGGTCGATGATATGGTTCGTGATCCGCAAGGTCGAAGTCCGTTGCAGATCCGCGTCGAATCCCGGCGAATCGATTAATATCTTACCCCGGAGGGCTTCGCTCGGACAGGTTTTAAGCTGCAGATAGGCATCCACACGCCGGCCTTCGCCCTGAGCCACCGCTTCGATGTCGCGGCTGATGTTGTAAAACGGGAAGCGTGGATCGGCGTCGAGCGCGAGACCCGGTAAGATCCGGGGCGTAGCGTCGCTGCTGAAACAGATCACGGTAAACTTGTCGTCGACCGCCTGATTGCCCGTGAGTTGCAGCCTGTAGTGTAGATAATCGTTGACAAACGTAGACTTGCCCGAGGAAAAGGTTCCAAGTACCGAAATCAGGGGCCACCAAGGCACGCGGGTGGCGTAGGAGTCCCCAAGATCGAGCAGACCCATGCGATAGGCGACGGTGTCCACCGCCCGGAAGCTCTTGACCACATTGAGCAGGATCGGGTTTTCTTGAGCTAAATGGGTTTCTAAGCGCTGCAGACGTTGTGCTAGGTTTAAACGGACATTGCCGGCCATGGGGTATTCCTGCCTTACACGCGCAGCGCCTGAGAATGGCTCTTGCGGTGCCGGATAAGTTTTTCGACTAGCTGCGTTCTGGTGCGTAGCAACGATGCCAGGCTGAGCTTTATGTGCTTAGATTAGTATAACACGCGCCACTTTTAGGGGCAGATCCGTGGTCCCCGGGGTAGGCGGTCGCGGATGGCAATGAAGGAAGGATGACTGTGGGGGAAGACATGCGATCGAGTCCGCGTCAGCGTGCGGCTGAGATCATCGCACGCAAACTGCCGTACGCGCGCGGGCATCACCGCGATAAACTCCTCGGGGGGCGGCGGATCGAGGAGTGGTTTAGCGGTGAATATCCGGATATCGAGGGATTACTGAACGCCCTCGCGGAATCACCCTATGTGAATTCCGCGGCGCCCGAGAGCAGCAGATTGATTTCAGACCTGGTCTCGGCGCGCGGCCCGATGTTTCGGGTATTTACCGAGGAAGAGATCGGAATCGTGGTCGAATGGATCCGCACCTTAGGATCGACGGGCGATCCGGTCCCCCTAGGCAATATCGAACCCCAGGCGGGCGACGGCCGAGGGGACGCCACGGGCCCGTGGCCTGGGACCGGCGTGGGCGAGCCTGAGAGCGCATCGGCGAGCCCGGTCCAAGACGCGAGATCGCCGCGCCTGGACAAACGGCTGCTTTATTATCACCTGGTCAACGTGGAACGCTATCCCGAGTCTTCGCGCCCGGCGAAGCTCTACGTCGAGCGCTGTCTCGTCCGCGCGCGACGGGCCATGTGGCTGTCTCGGCTTTATCCGGAATTACGTTCTTTCGAGTACAGCCGCGCCGCCTTCGAGCATAGGATCGAGGTGAGCTATCGCCAGGCCGTGGATGCCTATCGGCCCTTTATCCCTCCGCCACGACTCTCTAGAGAGGAGTATCTGTGGCTATTCGTGCAACTGGCGCCCTTGATCCTCGTCGATGGGTGCTGGCTGCGCAACGTCGGCTGCCTGTACGCACGCCACCCAGGGATCGCGGCAGGTTTGGTTAAGATCTACGCCGATGAGGTGGGTGGCGGGGACCCGGATGCGAGTCACGCCGCTATTTTTCGCGAGCTGTTGCGATCGGAAGGCATCGATCTTCCGGACGTCTCATCGGATGAATTCGTTCGATATGGTAAATTTACTTCGTCGGTATTCGATCTCCCGCTGTATTTGCTGTCCATCTCCCAATATCCTCGGACGTTCCTGCCGGAGCTGCTCGGCCTCAATCTAGCCATCGAGCTGAGCGGCCTCGGTGCGTTTTACATGCAGCTCGTCGATGAGCTGAGCTATTGGCGGATCGATGCGCGCATCATCAGTGTCCATATCGCGAGCGACAACCTCGCGAGTGGTCATGCGGCGCTGGCCAAGGCGGCGATCGTCGCCTATCTCGACGTGCTGGGCGCGGGTTATGGAGAGCGAGAAGTGCAGCGGCACTGGCGGCGGGTATGGCGCGGTTACGTATCCCTGCGGGTCGTGGCCGCGAAAACGTGCTTCGACCTCTTGATCCGCTTCGTCTCGCGGTTCGGGCTCAAGCGTCTACAACGGCGGTGGGTCACTTAGGGAAGCCGTGCGCATCACGCCGTAGGATGAAGCGGTATTACATCGGATTAGCGACCACTTTCCACGATCCGGCCCTGGCCATCGTGGATGCGGAGGGCGAGATCGTATTCGCCGAGGCGGCCGAGCGCTTCCTGCAAAATAAACGCGCAATCAATGCGGAGCCTGATCATTTATTTAGGATCGCCGATCTAGTCAAGGAGTATTGCGAGCAAGACGCCGAAGTTACGATCGCCCGCTCGTGGAGCGCACGCGCGAGCCGCCTCCCGTACCTGGCGGGCGCGGCAAGCCGGCTCGGCCTGCTGAGTCCAGGCTGGCTCTTGTGCGCCCCGCTCGACGGCTGGTCGCGCACGCTGCTGATGCGGCGCTATCAGCTTCATCATCTCATGCTGTGCGTGCGAAGCGCGCATCTCAAAGCCGGGGCTAACCTTGCGCTCGTCATGCGGCATCGCTTTGGACATCGCAAGCTTCGCTTCTTGAATTTCGATCATCACCTCACGCACGCGGCCTATGCTTGTTACGGCAGCCCGTTTTCGGAGGCCGTGTGCATGATCGTCGATGGCACCGGAGAGCAGGGCTCGATAAGCTGCTACGCTTATAGGAACGGGCGTCTGCATCGCTTGTCCCGCCACCAAGGCCCGGAAAGCCTGGGCGGACTTTATATGCTCATCACGGAGTTATGCGGTTTCTCCAGCTTTGGCGGGGAGGAGTGGAAGGTGATGGGCCTCGCGCCCTATGGCCGCACCGACGAAGAAATCTATCGCTTGCTGAGGACGATGATCCGCGTCGCCGGATGCGGCTTGAGCTACCCACCGATGCGGGAGCTTCGCGCGGCGCTTACCTACCTTTGGGGATGCCGGCGGACAGCGGACGCATCGGCTTTGGCGGTTGCCGATCTCGCGCATACCTGGCAGCGGGTCTTTTCCGAAATCATGGACGAGCTGTTGCAAAATCTCTACGCAGAAACCCGCGTCGACAACCTCGTTCTTAGCGGCGGCTGTGCGCTGAACTCATCTTATGCGGGCCGGGTTTTTGAAAGCACGCCGTTTAAGCGTTTGCATATCCCTAGCGCACCCGCCGACGACGGCAACGCCGTGGGCGCGGCTTTACTCGCCTACGAGAAGACAGCGGGGCCGCGCAAGGCTCGACAGCAATTGTTCTCACCCTATCTCGGATCTCGGATGTCGGCCGAGACCCTGACGAATGTGGCAAGGTGGAGCGGTCTACGGACATTGCGCCATCTTCCCGAAACGGTGCATTTGGAGGCGGCCACGCGGCTTGCCGAAGGAAAAATTCTCGGCTGGATCCAGGAGCGTGCGGAGTTCGGTCCGCGCGCGCTCGGTAACCGTTCAATCTTGGCCGATCCGCGCTTGGGCGAGATGAAAAATCGATTAAACCGGGAGGTAAAATTCCGCGAGGAGTTCCGGCCCTTCGCGCCGGCCATCTTGCACGAGTACGGCGAGGAGTATTTCGAGAACTATCAGGAGTCCCCGTACATGGAGCGAACGCTGTGCTTCAGGCAAGAAGTGCGTGCTAGAGTTCCGGCGGTGGTTCACGTGGATGGCACCGGGCGCTTACAGACCGTGAAACGGGAATGGAATGCCCGTTTTCACGCACTCATCGAGGCTTTCCACCGTTTGACGAAAATACCGCTCCTGCTCAATACGTCATTTAATATCATGGGTAAGCCGATGGTCCACACCGTTGAAGACGCACTGGCTGTTTTTTTTACCACGGGAATGGATGCCTTGGTAATCGAGGATTATTTGCTTGAAAAATAGACTTGTCCGTAGAATTGATGGGTAACTTAACTCCCTCTCCGACCGGGATAGTGTGGGGGCGCGTGGATCTAGGGATCACGCGCGTTCCACGCATCGACCATCCGGGCGGCCGGTCTCGAGGTGCGGTTCAGCGTTCGACCCGATGGACCTGTGCAAAAACGCGACCGACTATGCGACCACGAATGCCTGATCCCCAAGGAGATCGATGCGTTCACGCATGCAGCCGGCCAACGCCATCTCGCGGTAACGGCTGCGGGATTCGTGCTCGATTCGGCGTGACGCGCCCATGGCGCCGGCCAGGCGTTGCTATATCTACCACGTGCACCAGGGCCTGGCCGTTTACATTAAAAAACACCGGCGGCTCAGGCTGGGCGCCGATATTGGGCAAATACAGCTTGCCATCGCAGATCAAGGCTGCGTGCAGCTGATTGGGGTGGCATTCGGTTCTCGCCCGTCCGTAGACCGGCACTCACTTTTTGCGGTAGACGTTTAACCCAATCTTCTCCTCGCGTTCAGGGACAGACACGTTCCCCTCCGTAGAGGCAATGATGATGGTCTTGCCTGAGGAAGAGGGACCGTATTCTTTGGAGAGATCGATCTGGATAGTCAGAATATTCCCCTCGACATGCATCTCGACATTTTTCATGGTGCCATAGTACTCCCCCTTAGAATAATCGCCCAATATACCAATATAGCTTGGTCACAGCATTACGTGTACGTTGGTAAAAGTCCTCGGCACCCGTGAGGTTATTCCACCATCGCTACCCTTGTCTGCACCCTGTTAGTGTTCCTGACAGCCTGCTTTCGCGTTGCTTTGTTGTGTCAATGTGTGTATTTGCTTGGGACATAGCGCTAATGAGGTCCCCTAATTTATGGAGAGAAACACGTGCCTCATAGCGTCACTCTGATCACCACGATTGCCGCTGCTTTCGGACTTGCCCTGATTCTGGGCTTTGTTGCCGTACGTCTGAAGCTGCCGGCTCTCGTCGGTTACTTGATCGCCGGCGTGATGATAGGTCCCGCCACACCGGGTTTTGTCGCCGACGTTGAGCTGTCACGTCAACTCGCCGAGATCGGCGTAATGCTGCTGATGTTCGGCGTCGGGCTGCACTTCTCCCTGGACGACCTATTGGCTGTTCCCCGGATCGCCTTGCCGGGCGCAATCGCCCAGATGGCGGTTACGACCGCGCTCGGTATGGTTATCACATCCTTTTGGGGCTGGAGCTTTGGCGCAGGCATCGTGTTCGGTCTCGCTCTCTCCGTGGCGAGCACGGTCGTAGTCCTCCGGACACTGGAAGATCGCGGCGTTCTTGACTCCATCAACGGTCGCATCACCGTCGGCTGGCTCGTGGTCGAGGACCTGGTAATGGTCTTGGTCCTCGTGCTACTGCCACCCCTTTCGGGATGGCTCGACGGCGGCGCCGGATATGATGCCGAACGAGCAGGAGACAAGGATCTCCTGACGACGCTTGCGCTTACGCTCGGTCAAGTTGCGGTCTTTGTCGCACTCATGCTCGTTGTCGGACGCCGCCTCTTCCCATGGATTCTCTGGCAGGTCGCTCGCACGGGTTCGCGGGAGCTCTTTACGTTGTGCGTGATTGCGGCCGCAGTGGGCATTGCCTACGGCTCCGCCGAACTTTTTGGCGTATCCTTCGCGCTCGGGGCTTTTTTCGCCGGAATGGTCATGAGCGAATCCGCATTGAGCCACCGGGCCGCTGACGAGTCTTTGCCGCTCCGGGACGCTTTTTCTGTTCTGTTCTTCGTATCGGTTGGAATGCTGTTCGATCCGGACATGCTGATTCGCGAACCCCTCCGAGTGCTCGTGGTCGTCGCGATCATCGTCTTCGGCAACTCGCTGGCCGCCTTTCTTATCGTCCTCGTCTCCCGCTACCCACTCAACACGGCCCTCACGGTCTCGGCGAGCCTGGCCCAGATCGGTGAATTCTCGTTTATCCTGGCAGGTCTGGGCGTTTCCCTAGAGCTCCTGCCGGTGGAAGGTCAGAGCCTCATTCTGGCGGGAGCGCTCATATCGATCGCACTCAATCCTCTGGTGTTCCAGGTGCTCGAGCCTGTGCAAGCCTGGATTCGATCCCGCTCGAACCTTGCCCGCGCCCTGGAGCGCCCCGACGACCCGCTCGCAGAGCTTCCGATGACTGTCGACCAGAATCGGCTTACCGGGCATATCGTACTGGTGGGCTATGGCCGCGTGGGACGGCGGATCGGTGAAGCGCTGAACGAGCGCGGCGTGCCGTTTGTCGTAGCCGAGCAGAACCGTGAGCTTGTCGAGCAGTTACGCGAACGCGGCGTGCCGGCCGTCTCCGGTGATGCCTCCGATCCGGCGGTGCTCATCCAGGCGCATATCGCGCGGGCGCGTATGCTGGTAATCGCCACCCCGGATACGTTTCACGCCCGCCAAATGATCGAGATTGCGCGCACACTCAACCCGGCTGTCGAGACGGTCGTGCGTACTCATACAGAAGAAGAGGCAGGGCTCCTCCAAACGGAGAATGCCGGGAAGGTGTTTATGGGCGAGCACGAACTCGCACTTGGCATGACACGCTATGTGCTCGAGCGAATCGGGCCTGGAGCTGAGAGAGCCGCAAGCGACTGAGCAACCTCTAGCCCCACCGATTCCACGACCTCCTACTATACCTGTCGGCCCATTGGGGCCGACCGGAGCGAGCCCCACAGCCGAACCTGCTCTTCGGTGCTGGCGCGGGGCTTACCCGCTACTGACGGTAAGACCTTGAACAACGACGACCTGATTTAGAGGTCCTTTTCGAATCGCACTGCGTACACCGGTGGCAGGTTCGATGAAAGCGTGCGCCAGGAGTCGCCCGCATCCTCACTGACCCAGAGCGAACCCGTCGTCGATCCAAAGGCCAGGCAGTTTCCGGTGCCGTCTACATCGAGCGCGTGACGGTACACCAGGTCATAGGCGTGCTGTTGCGGGAGCCCCTTGACGAGCGTTTCGAAGCTCTTCCCCGCGTCCCTCGTGCGATTGACCGCCACACGCGCATCCACCGGGTAGCGTTTCTCGTCCTTGATGGCGGGAACGAACCACGCCGTCGCGGGATCCTGCGGGTGCACGGCAACCGTGAAGCCGAACCCGGACGGTGCCACATGTTTAATCTCGTCCCATGATGCACCCGCATCGCGCGACGTGAAGATCCCATTGTGATGCTGCACCCAGAGCACGTCGGGATTAGCGCGGCATTGGGCGACCATGTGAGGGTCCTGAATGTTAGGGTCGAACTGGCGCTCGGGTGGCATGAACTCCGCGCGCATCCCGGAGCCGGCAATCTTCCAGCTCCGTCCGCCGTCTCGGGTACGCCATACGCCGCCGCATGAAATGCCCACGAGGACATGACGCGCATCGCGCGGGTCAACGCAAACGGAGTGGATTCCCGGGTGGTCGGCTCCTCCGCCAAACCATTCCTCGCGTAGCGGGTCGTCCCAAAGCGGCCGATTCAGCTCCCAGGAATCGCCATCGTCTTCGGATCTGAACAGACCACCCGGTAGTGTTCCACACCATAGGACTCCGGGCTCGTCGCGTCCACTCGGCGCCAAGGCCCACACGAGCTTCAGCGACCAATCGGCAGGCTGACCTTCCGCTGGCGTCTTCGGTACGTAATCCGCTGGCTTTTCCGGGTATTTCGGCGTGGCAATCTCTGCCCACGTCACGCCGCTATCGCGCGATCGATGCATCTTTACCCCGAAGTGGCCGTGATTCAACGCCGCAATCAGACTGCCGTTGCGGGGATCGTGCATGATAAGCGTACAGTTGTCCCCCAGGAAGCTGACGCGGACGACGGACCAGCCGGCAGTGAACCGCTCGATGGTAAACAGCCCTTTCCGCGTCGCGACGTGAGCGCGCGTGCTCATGAACCGTTACCCTCCTGACAATGCCTGGACAATATCTACGTTCGCATCAACCGCAACGCGGTCGCTAAGCCCCTCGCGGTCGGCAATCTGGCGCCCATCGATGAAAGCAGCCATGTGCTGGCGAAGCCTGCCTTGGTCGTCCAGCACGTAGCCGCGGGCCGGCTCGTTGGCTTGGAAATAGCCATCGAGAACCGCACGCAGCGTCTCCCCCGCGACTTCCAGTGCCGGGCAGTATACGTGACGCTGAATATTGTGCGTGAATCTCACCGTTGGCATCGTCGTATCCGCCGCACGCTCGTCCGCTGTGCTCTCCTGCGTCAGCGGCGTCACCGTCTCCGTGGCGAACCACCACTCTACTTCGGTTGTGGCACGATCCTTAGATAAGGCCGCGGCGATTTCCAGCCACCTGGAAACTTCTCCTTAGCTTCCGCATCGGAAACCGCCGGGACAATGATGACGTCCTCGCCCTGCTTCCAATTCACCGGCGTTGCGACTTTGTGCTTTGCTGTTAGCTGCATCGAGTCTATCACCCGCAGCACCTCATCGAAGTTGCGACCCGTGCTCATGGGATAGGTGATCATCAACTTGATCTTCTTGTCCGGACCGATGACAAACACGGAGCGCACCGTGGCATTATCGGCCGCCGTTCGCCCCTGTGCGCTGCCGCTGGCATTGGGGTGAATCATATCGTAGAGCTTCGCCGCCTTCAGATCGGTATCCCCGATCAACGGATAGTTCACTGCATGGCCTTGAGTCTCCGCGATATCCTTGGACCATGCGGTGTGGTCGCTGACCGAATCGACGCTCAAACCGATGATCTTGCAGTTGCGCTTGTCGAACTCTGGCTTGAGGCCTGCCATATAGCCGAGCTCGGTCGTGCAGACCGGGGTAAAATCTTTCGGATGCGAGAACAGAATAGCCCAACCGTCCCCGATCCATTCGTGGAAGCGGATCGTTCCTTGCGTTGTCTCCGCCGTAAAATCTGGGGCTTCATCGCCTATGCGTAGTGGCATGGTTCACCTCCAAGCAGTTTTGTTAATAGGTCGTGCTATCCGCTAGAGGCATAGCACGCATTCGAAGAAAAGCATTCCCACCCTACTTTGAGTCGGGCCTCCTCGCCCAAAGTTCCCTCCCTGCTGCTCGTCAATGCTAGCACCTGCAGTCGGCGCTTATCAATGTACTGCGCTTCGGCAGAATTTGTCGGAGGGCTAAAGGGTATGCCTGTTCCTTAATTAGCGCTTTCCGCGCGCCGCACCTATGTCCCGGTCTTAAGTAGCAGTAAACTAGAAATCGGCGCTTCACCTTGCGGAACCACACCAGCACTCGAACGAGCATACGGCGATGGCGATTGCGAGCAACGCAGCAGAGCGTAAAGGCCCCGGCCGGGCCGGACAGTTCGTCAAAAAACTGTTGGTGCAAGCCGGTACTCTTATCAGTCTCGCGATCGTCTGTTTCGCGCTCTGGGTCGTTTACCGCACGCTAAAAAAGATCGAGTTGGCCGAGGTCCTGGAGAGCTTTCAAGCGCTACCCTGGACTTCGGTATTACTGGCGCTCGGAATCACCGCCGCCAGTTATGTGGTGGTGACGGGCTATGATGTCGTTGCCCTAAACCACATCAACCGTCCCTTGTCCTATCCGCGCGCCGCGCTTGCGGGTTTCCTCGCCAACGCCTTCGGCAGCAATCTCGGCTTCCCAATGGTCACCGGCGGCGCCATCCGCTACCGCCTGTATTCTAAAGGCGGTTTAACTGCGGTCGAGATCGCCGGCATCACAACCATGTACGCGCTGACCGTAACCTTGGGGATCGGTTTTATCCTCACCCTCTCATTGCTGTTCGGGAGCGCGGAAGCCACGGCTTTTTCCCTGCCTCTCGGAGCGAAGCGCACCCTAGGCGCGGTGATGCTGGGCCTAATGGTGGTGTATCTCATCGTTTCCGCCATACGGCCGATGACGATCCGGACGCGGCACTGGTCGCTGCGGCTGCCGTCGGCCAAAACGGCCTCGGCGCAAATCGCCCTCGGCGCATTGGATCTGATGCTGATCGGCTCCGTAATCTACGTGCTGCTGCCGGAATACCCAGGAACGGACTTCTTCGGTTTTCTGGGGGTATTCGCTCTGGCCTTGCTGGCAGGGGGTGTGAGTCATGTGCCGGGAGGCATCGGTGTCTTCGAGTCGGTGATGCTGGTCGGTCTACCGGAGATCCCTCCCGCGGCGCTGCTCGGCGCGATCTTGTTGTTCCGCTGCGTCTATTATCTGGCGCCCCTCGGCGTAGCGGCCATCATGCTCGCCGCTCATGAAGCGGTCGCGCAACGCGACCAGTGGGTGCGGGCGCGGGAGTCCGCGACGGATTGGCTTGAAGTGCTCGGACCGCAAATCATGGCCGTAGTCATCATCTTCGCCGGGATGATGCTGCTCTTCTCGAGCGCCGTCCCGGCGCCGGCGGGACGCCTCGGCTTGCTGAGAGAGACGGCGCCGCTGGCGCTGGTCGAGAGTTTTCATGCGCTTGCGGGCGCCGTTGGGATCGGGCTCGTGATCCTGGCGCGCGGCTTGTCGCTCCGTCTTAGCAGGGCCTATCGTAGTATCGCCGTTCTACTGGGGCTGGGGATCGTGGCCTTTTTTCTCAAAGGGCTGATCTATGAAGGCGCGTTCGTTCTCGCCCTCACGCTCCTGGTGCTATTGGCGACGCATCGAGAGTTTCAGCGCGGAGGATCGCTACTCGATCAGGGTTTTCCGGCGGAGTGGGTCTCCACCGTAATGGCGATCCTCGCCGTGACCATCTGGCTCGGCATCTTTTCGTATAAACAATTCGCCTATTCCCATGATCTCTGGTGGCAATTCCAGTATGAGGCCGAGCTTTCCAGATGCCTCCGCACCCTAGCGGTGGCGGTTGTCCTTGCCGGCGCGATGGCGTTGGCGTATCTACTGCGGGCCGATCCTGTCCCCGACCTGCCGCATGCGGCGAGCGTCGAGCAGATCCGCCGCATCGTCAAGCAGGACCCGAATGCGCGCGCCAGCCTCGCCTTGCTCGGCGACAAGCGCTTTCTGTTCAGCCATTCTGGCCATGCCTTCATCATGTACCGGGTGATGCATAAAAGCTGGGTCGCGCTCGGTGATCCCGTCGGTCCGCGGGCCGAGCACGAGAAACTGCTCTGGACGTTTCGGGATCTCTGCGATCGCTATGGGGGGTGGCCGGTCTTCTATCTCATCGATGCCGAAAGCTTGTCGCGCTATATCGATCTCGGGTTGTCGGTGCTCAAATTGGGGGATGACGCCCGCATCCCGTTAGAGCGCTTTTCGCTCCAGGGAGCCGAAAGAGCGGCGCTCCGCAAAGCTTACGGTCACGTGCTTGCAGAGGGCGTCAGCTTCGAGA
>JBOIDH010000033.1:0-11535 GCA_050740495.1 Gammaproteobacteria bacterium
GTTCCGCGCGCTGCCGTTCGCGCTCGGCGGACAGGAGCCTTGAACGCAGCAGGCCGAGCGCGCGGGCGCGGTTCTTATGTTGGGAGCGTTCTTCCTGGCACTCTACGACCAGCCCCGTCGGTAGGTGCGTGATGCGGATCGCGGAATCGGTCTTATTAACATGCTGTCCGCCGGCGCCCGATGCCCGGAACGTGTCAACGCGAAGATCGGAGGGCGAGATCTCGATGTCCGTGACCTCATCGGCTTCCGGCAGCACGGCGACCGTGCAAGCGGAGGTGTGTATGCGGCCTTGCGCCTCAGTCGCTGGCACCCGTTGCACCCGGTGCACCCCGGACTCGAACTTAAGTCTCGAGTATGCCCCGCGCCCGGCGACGCGGGCGATAATCTCCTTGTAACCCGCGCCCTCGGCGCGGCTGGCGCTGAGGATCTCGATGCTCCATGACCTCAGTTCCGCGTAGCGCGTATACATCCTGAAGAGATCGCCCGCGAACAGCGCCGCCTCTCCGCCGCCGGTCCCCGCGCGCACCTCCAGGAAGATGTTGTTGTTATCCGCGGGGTCGCTCGGGAGCAAGTAGGCATGAAGTTCCCGTTCGAGCCGCGTGTCCTTTGCTGTGGCCTCCTTCAGTTCTTCCGCGGCCAGGGCCCGCAGATCGGGATCGGCATCGTTAAGTATCTCCTTGGCTGCCTCGATCGCCTTGCGGTTCCGCAGATGCTCGCCGAAACACGCCACGACCGGGCTCAGCTCGGCACGTTCCCGCCCCAGCGCTCTGTAAGCCGCTTGATCGTTGATCACCCGTTGATCGGCAAGCAGGTGATCTAACTCTGACAGTCTGTCACGCAGCCGTTCGAGTTTTATACGCAAAGAGTCCTTCATCAGCGGAAATATCTTACTCCAGTTACCGCCGGGCGGCCTAAATTGCGGCCGCTTGGGTGCAATCCCGCGATCGCCGAACGAGGAGTCGATTTAGATTGTCGCCACCGCGGGGTATGTAACCCCGTGGGGCGACCAAAAGGGGAGAGCTGCGCCTCTCCCCTTTGGAAACCCCATCGCTTAGGTCCCCGCTGCAAGACCGCGGGGAATAGATCTAAACGGATTCGTCCGGCGGGCTTATATCGAAGATCTCCTGCGCCGCCCTTAGCACTTCTAGCCTTCCGGCGGCGCTCGCTTCACGCATTCTCACGCTCGGGATGTGAATTAGTTTATTGGTCAGTTGATGGGCCAGAGACTCGATGACCGCCGTCGGGTCCGCCCCGCTTTCCAGGCGCTGGCGGGCGAGCTGCACTGCTTGTTCGCGGACGGTCTCGGCCTTGCCGCGTAAGGCGCGCACGCTCGCCACCGCGTCCAAGGACTGCACCCAGTCCAGGAAGTGGTTGACTTGGGTGGCGATAATTTCGTCCGCCTGCGCGGCCGCCGTTTGCCGCAGCCGGAGGTTATCCTGAATGACGACTTCTAAGTCATCGACGGTATAGAGATACGCGTCGGCGAGCGTGGCGACTTCAGGCTCGATATCTCGGGGTACGGCTAAATCGGCTAGAAACATGAGACGGTGTTTGCGGGACTGCAATGCCTCTTCGACCAAGGCCCTGGTCACGATCGGCTGCGCGCTGGCCGTGGCCGAAAGCACGATGTCCGCATCTTTCAGATAATGGCGGAGGTTCGCCAGGCTGACCGGATAGGCGCCGAAGCGCCCCGCCAGCGCTTGGGCGCGGGTGAGCGAACGGTTTGCGATCAGCATGTGGCGGATCCCGTGGTCGTGGAGATGTTGGGCCGTCAGTTCAATGGTATCCCCGGCGCCGATGAGCAGCGCCGTGCGCGCGCCGAACTCACCGAAAATCTGTTGCGCAAGGCGGACCGCCGCGAACGCCACGGAGACCGGGCTCGAACCGATTGCGGTATCGGTCCGCACCTGCTTGGCGACGGAAAAGGCGTGCTGAAACAATCTGTTCAGCAATTTTCCCAGGGTTTGATAGCGGCGTGCGGTGCGATAGGCATTCTTGATCTGTCCGAGGATTTGGGGCTCGCCCAACACCATCGACTCAAGCCCGCACGCGACCCGTAGCAGGTGGCGGACGGTGTCTTCTTGCGGTAAAGAGAACAGATAGCGTTTGATCTCCGCTGCATCGAGACCCTGATACCCGGTGAGCCATGCGAGAGGGCTGTGGGTATCGGCGTGAGCTTGGTGACAGTATATTTCCGTCCGATTGCAAGTGGACAAGATAAGGGCCTCGTTGACGCCTTCGACACGGCGAAATTCCGAGAGCGCATGCGGGAGCCGATCGGGCGTGAACATGACGCGCTCGCGAATGGCTATCGGTGCCGTCTTATGATTGATTCCCACTACCAGGAGCGGCATGGGCTTCCAGGCTGCGATGGCGGCCGTGCTTGGCGGCGGAGGAAATTGACTCTATGCATGGGGCGGTGGGCTCCCGGAAATCAAAGGACCCGACTTAGTAATTACTAATACGAATGCGGTAGAATAGCAACATTAGCATATCCCCGGGGTTGGTCGAAGTCGCCATTCTGAAGCGCTGCCGAGGTTCGGACGCTGCTTGCAAAACCTTACCGGGGGACGGTCAACGCGTTCTTCAGCCCACTGCTAAACCATGGATTTAGACATTCAGCCATGCTGTCTTCGCATGATTCCTTGACGTTCGCGCCGTTCGAGCGGCGGCAATCTCCGCGCCCTGGGCTTGTGTGCCTGCTCGCGGCGTGGCTCGCCGGTTGCGCTACGAGCCAGGTTCCGCCCGGGCCTGGGACGCAAGCGGTGATGGACCCTTCCGCGAGCGCCGTTGCCGCCGCGCCGAGGATCGACCTCACCGGGGAGATGTTATACACGCTGCTGGTCGCTGAAATCGCCGGGCAGCGGGGGCATCCCGAGATCGCGGTAGAAAATTATTTAGCGATCGCACGTACAGTAGCCGATGCGGGCGTCGCGGAGCGTGCGACCCGCATTGCGATTTTTGCCAAACGCGAACACGACGCGCTGGAAGCGGCCGAGCTCTGGGTCGCGCGCGCCGGGGATGATCCGGACGCGCGGCGGGTGCTGGCGGCGTTACTGATTCGCGGAGGCCGGCTTGACGAAGCCTTGAAACATCTCGAAATCGTTACGGACTCGGACGATGAGCAGGCGAGTCATAACCTGCGGCTGATCGCCAATATACTCAGCACCGAAAAGGACCAAGCCGCGGCGCTCAAGGTAATGGAGCGGCTGGTGGCGAGGCGCCAAGATGACCCGCAGGCCTTGTTCGCTTATGCGTGGTTGGCGCTTCGCGCCGACGAGGTTCAGGTAGCGCGGGAAACCGTGGAGCGGGCGCTGAGACTTCCTCCCTTCGACACGAACATGGCGGTGGCCTATCTCGGGATCTTGCAAAAGCAGGGCGACGTGCAAACCGCGTTGACCTGGATCGAGGGGGCCGTGAAGGAACATCCCGAGGATTTTCATCTGCGCATGGCTTACGGCAGGCTGCTCGCCGACAATAAGCGTTTCGATGCGGCCCGCGATCAATTCGAGATCCTTGCCAAGGAGCAACCCGACAACTCCGATGTCCGCTTTGCGCTAGGGCTTCTCTACCTCCAAGGCCAAGACCTTGCCAAAGCCGAGCAAAGTTTTTTACGTATCGCGCGGAGCGGACAGTACACCCAGGATGCGCGTTATTACTTGGGACAAATCGCCGAAGCGAAAAAGGATTACGGCTCGGCGGTCCATTGGTACTCATCGGTCGAGGACGGACCGAATCATTTCGACGCGCAACTGAGCATCGCGCTGGCGCTGGTTAAGGGCGGTAACGTAAAGGACGCCGAGCGCCATCTGGCGACGATCAAACCCGCGAACGAGCAGCAGAGGATCAAGGCAATCCGGATCGCGGGCGAAATACTAACCCACCAAGGCCGGTACACGGAGGCCATGAAGCTTTATGACCAAGTGCTGGCCAGGGGCTATGATTCGGAACTGCTCTATACCCGGGCGATGCTCGCGGACAAGATCGGCCGCATCGATCTCCTGGAGCGCGATCTGAAGCATATTCTGGCGCGCGATCCCAATAACGCCCAAGCCCTCAACGCCCTCGGTTATTCTCTCGCCGATCGCACCACCCGTTACCAAGAGGCTTATGCGCTCATCAAACGAGCGCTGGAATTGACGCCGAATGATTTTTTTGTCCTCGATAGCATGGGGTGGGTGCTTTACCGTTTAGGGCGCTTGGATGAGGCGGAAGGGTATCTTCGACGAGCGCTCCAGATCCGCAATGACCCGGAGGTCGCGGCGCATCTCGGGGAGATCTTGTGGGTGCAGGGCGACAGAGCCGAGGCGCGGCGGGTCTGGGACAGCGCGCTGCGGGTAGTGCCGGGGGACCCGAATCTACTGAAAGTGATGAGACGGTTCAATCAGTGAAAGCAAGGCATGCCGCGCTTGGGCTGCTCATGCTCAGCGCTTGCGCGCAGATGCCCGTCTACCACTTGGGGGGGAACGCGGCCATCGACCAGGCTTGGCAACGCCACCGCGGCGAGATCGATGCCTTGCGGCGCTGGTCGCTCCATGGGCGCGTCGCGGTGCAAACATCCCGAGACGGTTGGCAGGCGGGTTTGCAGTGGCGGCAGGCGGGTGAAGGTTTCTCGCTGCGAATCGTCGCTCCGCTGGGACAAGGAACCTACGGTCTGGATGGCGATGCGAATGGCGTCGTCATGCGTACGCCGGACAATAAATCGTTAACGGCCCGCGATGCCGAGACCCTGCTCTCGGAGCAGCTCGGGTGGACCCTGCCGGTGGCGGGTCTGCATTACTGGGTGCGCGGGATCCCCGATCCCGAGGCACCGGTATCCGCCCTGCAGTTGGATCCCTTGGGCCGCATGATCGATCTCCAGCAGTCCGGGTGGCACATCAGTGTTCTGAGCTATGGCCGCAGCGGGGCGGTCGATCTCCCGCTCAAGCTTTTCTTGCACAGCGCTGAGCTCAAGGTGCGGATGGTCGTGCAAAGCTGGGAGATGGGTTGAAAAATGCTCGCCGCGCCCTGGCCCGCACCGGCAAAGATCAATCTTTTTCTCCACATTACCGGGAGGCGCGGGGACGGCTATCACGAGTTACAAACCGTATTTCAATTCCTGGATTGGGGCGATAGCATCGAAATCCATCCGCGCGAGGACGGCCGGATCAGGCACTTGTCGAAGCTGCCCGGCGTGCATGCCGACGATGACTTGGTGCTCAAGTCCGCGCGCTCTCTACAGGCGGCCACGGGTACCCGCTTCGGCGCCGATCTCAGGGTAAAAAAGCGTTTGCCGATCGGCGCCGGACTCGGCGGAGGGAGCTCCGATGCCGCAACCACGCTCGTCGCCTTAAACCAATTATGGGGCCTTGGATTGCCCACCGAGCGCCTGATCGAATTAGGGGTAAAACTCGGCGCCGATATTCCCATCTTTATCCATGGCCAGGCGGCGTGGGCGGAAGGAGTCGGAGAAAAGCTGACGACGCTACCGCTCGATGAGCCCTGGTTTTTGATCATCCACGCCCCCTGCATGGTATCGACTAAGGAGGTGTTCGCCGATCCGCATTTGACACGGGATTCGACTGCCATCACAATCGCCGACTTCATCAACTCGGGCGGCCGCAACGACTGCGAACCGGTGGTGCGGGCGCGTTACCCGGAAGTGGCAAGGGCCTTGGACTGGCTTAAGCAATGGGGCGATGCCCGGCTAACAGGAACCGGTGCCTGCGTATTCGTTCACTTTAGCGCGGAAGCGCGAGCGCGCGACGTGATTCGGGCCTTGCCTGACGATTGGCAAGGATTTGTGGCAAGAGGGTTAAACCGCTCCCCGTTGTTGGATCGGCTCGCTAGAGAGCAGGCGCGGGGCTCGCATCAAGCTGCTATTGGGGTGTAGCCAAGCGGTAAGGCACGGGGTTTTGATCCCCGCATTCCCAGGTTCGAATCCTGGCACCCCAGCCATGTTTAGGTAACGAAGGGGCAGGCATGTCGTTTGATTCGGTGATGCTGTTCACGGGCAATGCCAACCCTGCTTTGGCGCAGGCCGTGGCCAACCATCTGCAGATCCCCTTGGGGAAGGCGACGGTGGGCCGTTTCAGCGACGGCGAGGTGATGGTCGAGATCACGGAGAACGTGCGCGGGCGCGATGTCTTCGTGTTACAGCCTACCTGCGCCCCGACCAATGATCACTTGCTCGAACTTTTGGTGATGGCGGACGCCATTCGGCGCGCTTCGGCGTTTCGCATTACCGCGGTCATGCCCTACATGGGCTATTCACGCCAGGACCGGCGCCCGCGTTTTGCGCGCGTGCCGATCACCGCGAAGATGATCGCCAATATGATCGCGAGCGTGGGGACCGATCGGGTCATGACGGTCGATCTCCACGCTGAGCAGATCCAAGGATTTTTCGATATCCCGCTCGACAACATCTACGCCTCGCCGGTGCTGCTCGGCGATGTGTGGAAACACGAATACCCGAGCGTAATGGTGGTCTCCCCCGATGTGGGCGGCGTTGTCAGAGCGCGAGCGCTGGCCAAGCGGCTCGATGATGCGGATCTCGCGATCATCGACAAGCGCCGTCCCAAACCCAACGAGGCCCGGGTCATGAATATTATCGGCGATGTCGAGAGCCGGACCTGTGTCATGATCGATGACTTGGTGGATACCGCCGGAACCCTGTGCGAGGCCGCCAAAGCGCTTAAGGCCCACGGCGCCACACGGGTTTTGGCCTACTGCACGCATGCGGTGCTTTCGGGCGATGCCGTTGAGCGTATTCAGTCTTCCGCATTGGATGAGCTGGTGGTGACCGACACCATACCGCTAGCACCCGTGGCGGTCGCATGCCCGCGGATCCGCCAGCTCAGCGTCGCTGGGCTGCTAGGCGAAAGCATACGCCGGATCGCCTCGGGAGAGTCTTTGAGTTCCATGTTTATGGATTGATGGCCTCCTGGTCGCAGGGGCGCATGGCCAGCCAAAAAAACCGCAAACGAAAGGGGAAATCAAAGTGAAACAGTTCGAAATCAGCGCTGAAAGCCGCACCGGTGCCGGGAAAGGCGCGAGCCGCCGCCTGCGCCGCGCGGGCAAGATCCCGGCCATCATGTATGGCGCCGGTAAAGACCCGGTGATGCTGCAGTTGAGTCACGACGAGATGGAAAAACATCTGGCGCAGGAAGCATTCTATTCGCATATTCTGAGCGTGAACCTGAACGACGCGACGGAGAAAGTGGTGCTCAAGGATCTGCAACGGCATCCCTTTAGGCCACGCATCATGCATGTCGATCTGCTGCGCGTGAGCGAGCATGCGAAGCTCACGATGCGGGTGCCGATTCACTTTGTTAACGCGGACAAGTGTGTCGGCGTTAAACAAGGCGGCGGCGTCATCAGCCACTTGATGACCGAGGTCGAAGTCGTGTGCTTGCCGAAAGACCTGCCGGAATTCATCGCTGTCGATCTTGCGGACATACCGGTCGGTACGACATTGCACCTCTCGGACCTGAGCCTGCCCGCCGGTGTCGAGGCCGCCGGGCTCCTGCATGGAGGCGATCCGGCCCAGCCCGTGGTCTCGGTGCATATCCCGCGGGTGGTCGTGCCCGAAGGCGAGGCTGAGGCTCTAGCGGCGACCGCGGAGGAGCCTGCCGCCGAAGCGGCGGCCGAATCGAAACCGAGCGCTTGATCTGGCTCGGACGTGTCGGACCACGCGGGGATCGATCTCATCGTCGGTCTTGGCAATCCGGGCCCCGAGTACGCGGAGACGCGCCACAATATCGGTTTCTGGCTGCTGGATCGGATCGCGCGCTCGTGCGGCGCCGAATTTCAGGAACAAAGGCATTTTTTTGGCCACATCAGCCGGGTCCGTCTCGCGGGCCGTGAGTGTTGGTTGCTGAAGCCCATGGCGTTCATGAACCATAGCGGGCGCAGCGTCACGGCGTTCACGCACTATTATCGAATGCCGGCGGCATCGGTATTGGTGGCCTACGATGAGTTGGATCTCCCCCCGGGAACGGCGCGCTTGAAATGCGGCGGGGGTCACGGCGGGCACAAGGGCCTGAGGGATATTTTGGCCTGCCTTCCCGATCCCGGTTTCATTCGCCTGCGCGTAGGAGTAGGACACCCGGGAGCGCGCGAGCTGGTCACGCCTTTTCTCTTGAGCCGCCCCTCGAGCGCCGATCGGGAAGCAATCGGATCGGCGCTCGACACGGCCATCGAGCTGCTGCCTCGGATCGTCAGCGGCGATCTGCCGGGGGCGATGAATCGTCTGCATCGGCGCGGTGACAAGCTCTAAGGAAGCTCTGCAAGAGTGTCGCGAGCAAGCCCAGATGCGCGAAGCCGCGGAGCGAGTCGCGAGAGATATCAGGTAGTTAGCTGATTACACGGATTTGCGCCCAGCGCCGTTGGAAGATAGAAAGGCGTTGACTTGTTCGGACCACACGCACACTATAAGTAGCATGTCGGTGATACCTTGGGAAACATTAACGCTATGACAGTGACGAACAACAGAGAGGAAGTCGGTACCACGTCGACCGGCCGAATGGGAGGCTCATTGCCCTTGAATGAATTCTACCTTGGCGACTGCATGACGCTTCTTAGGTCGCTGCCCGATGGATGCGTTGATCTTGTGGTTTCTTCTCCACCGTACAACCTTGGCAAGGAGTATGAGGCACGCAAGGCGCTGGAGCACTACCTCGTAGAACAGGCAGCTGTACTTAAGGAATGTGCCCGAGTTCTCAAGCCGACCGGCTCGATCTTTTGGCAGGTTGGGGCATTCTCTGATCGAGGTACGTTGATTCCATTGGACATCCGCTTTTTCCCACTTCTTGAATCCCTCGGTCTTCAGCCTCGCAACAGAATCATGTGGATCCGACAGCATGGTTTGCATGCCACACGGAAGTTCTCCTGTCGGCACGAAACCATTCTCTGGTTTACGAAAGGTGACGACTACATCTTTAACCTAGAACCGATCCGCGTTCCGCAGAAGTACAAGAACAAGAAACACTACCGGGGCGATAGGAAAGGTGAATTCTCCTGCAACCCCGACGGGAAGAACCCTGGTGACATCTGGCTTTTCCGTAATGTGAAACATAATCACGAGGAGCAGACGATTCATCCCTGTCAGTTCCCGGAAGATTTGATCGCTCGCATCGTCCTTTCGACGACCATCGAGGGCGGAGTGGTAATCGATCCGTACATGGGAACTGGTACGGTTGCAGTTGTCGCGCGGAATCACAAGAGACTGTACATGGGAGCGGAACTTGACCCAACGTATCATCAGGTAGCATTGAGGCGGCTTTCTGGACTCCCTGATGAGAATGACTGTTTTCCGAACCTTAAGACGCTGCGGAACTACACAGAAAAAACAGGCGAACCTATAGACAAATTCAGATTCGATATGCAAGTAGGGACATGGGCAACAGATCGATCAAAAGCACGCATCTACCCGGAGAGTCACCACAGGGAAGAATCGGAGAATCGCTTGGACTACGAAGAGGCGGCGTTCGCGGCAAAGCGGCGTGACGAAGAGGGGCCAGAGGACTATTTCAAAGGGGGTAGCATCTCAGCGGACTCCGGTAATGATCCGAGCGGTCTGAACGACCTTCCCTTATTTCGCAACCTTACCGAAAAATCGTAATTTTGAAGCGACTACGGGCCGTACGCCCATGCTCAATGCCACAAAGGCATTTCGTCTGCGATACAACCGTGCGGGAGTACCGGGTTGCATGGTAAGCAGTCCAAAAAGCTTTTACGTCTTGGGCGACTCTTTCCTTCAGCCCCACTACCCTTATCGGCGCGTCAAATACATTGTGCTTCGCAAGCTCCCGCAGCTGATCCACGGCTTGCTCGTAGTAAAGGGTGCTGTTCGAGGCTGGCAACATGTGGGCTTTCGTCACAATGACGACTACCTCGACTGGGTTCCCGTCGAAGGCGACGCCAGACTTCGAGAAGAGTTCACTTCGCACCACGTTATTGAGAAGGAACGGGTAGTTCGAGAATTGAGCCTCCAGCAGCAAGCCTCGTTTCGCGTAATCAATGTCAGTGCCGAGGAAGCTAAACTCGCCAGGGATCGCTTGATTAGACGACCAACCACGGCTACCAAGCCCATCTTTTATGAACGCATTCGTGCCCACCGGATCGAAGATTGCGCGCCCCTGAATCCCAGCTTGATCGGAAGCTTTCAGGTGCAGAGGCATAGAAGTCAGCACCTCAAATATATCCGTCCATTCGCTGTCGTACTTCCGCCCGAGGAAACTCGCTGCGTCGTTGAAATCCTCGTACTCGACAAGCATTAGGACTTCCGCCGGCGTTCGGGTCGCTTTGCCGTGCGGTCATCGCTCTTCCGCAGAGGCGTAAGTAAACTTGCAATGGTGACCCCAAGAGCAGCGGCGAGGACCTCCAACGTACTCAGCGTAACGTTACGCTCGCCGCGCTCCACGGAGCCAATGTAGGTACGGTGAAGGCAACAGATGTCTGCTAGCTCTTCTTGCGATAGCCCATCGGCAAGTCGGAGGGCTCGAACATTCTCCGCAAGAATGCCTACGAGGCCTTGGGTGGGCTTTCGTAGTCCTTTGTGGCGCATTGCAGCGATTTCAATGTTTCGCACATGCCATCGGAATAGTCTCGGAACTAGAACACTATGCGTCTACAGACCATGAGTAGCATTGTCCGGTGGAGTTAACTTACGATGTCATCGTACGGAATCCGCAGCTACAAGCCCATCAAGCCGACGTGCTACGCGCGCGGCTTGTGACAGGCGAGCGACGCGCGATCACGCGACAACGCAGATGGGCTGCGCAGTAACTTTTGCAGAGCTTCCCTAAGCTTCCCTGATGGGGTTTAAATGCGGAATCGTGGGCCTGCCGAATGTCGGCAAGTCCACGCTCTTTAATGCGCTCACCAAAGCCTCGATCGCGGCCGAGAATTATCCTTTCTGCACCATCGACCCGAACATCGGTCTGGTCGCCGTACCCGACCCTCGCTTAACGGCGCTCGCGGACATCGTCAAACCGCAAAAAATCGTTCCGACCCAACTGGAATTCGTCGATATCGCGGGCCTGGTGGCCGGAGCTTCCAAGGGCGGGGGCTTGGGCAACCAATTCCTGGCCCATATCCGCGAAACACAAGCCATGGCCCAGGTCGTGCGCTGTTTCGAGGACGATAATGTGGTGCATGTGGCAGGTCGCGTCGATCCCCTGTCCGACATCGAGACCATCCATACCGAGCTCTGTCTCGCGGACCTCGAGGCGGTCGAGCGCGCCTTGGAGCGCGCCGTCAAGCGCACCAAGATCGGCGACCAGGAAGCCTCGGCCGCGCAGCAGGTTTTCGAGACCGCGCGCACCCGCCTCGATTCGGGTCAAGCGCTCCGATCGGTGGCCTCGACCTCCCAAGAGTGCGAGCTATTGCGCGATCTGCACCTGTTAACGATGAAGCCCACGATTTATATCGCCAACGTCAAAGAGGCGGAGCTTCGCGGGAATCGCTGGACGGAGGATCTCGCAGAGCACGCCGCGCGTGAAGGCGCGGCCAGTCTCGTCGTTTGCGCCGCGTTAGAGGCGGAGCTCGTGTGCT